>NZ_JBHUAD010000082.1:0-15562 GCF_042789955.1 Oerskovia sp. NPDC056781 | reverse complement strand
ATCGGGGGCCGTCCCCGGCGGTCAGGCCTCGGGGCTCGCCACGAGCCGCCGCGCCACCGCGTCCGCGAAGCGGTCGAGCGAGCCCTTGCCGAGCGAGAAGAAGAGCGAGGGCTCGGTGAGCTCGGCCTCGATGACCATGGGGGCGCCGTCGTCCCCGTTCACCAGGTCGACGCGCGCATAGAGGTTGGGCTCCTGCCCCGGGACGGCCTTCGCCGCGACCGCGAGCGCCTGCTCGGCGACCGCGAGCTGCTCGGGGCTCGCCTCGAAGCGGCTCATCTCCTCCTGCTTGTACAGGCCCTGGGTGGGACGGTGCGGGCCGGTGAGCAGGGCGTTCTTGCGCACGGCGTGCGAGAACTCGCCGTCGATGAAGATCAGGCCGGTCTCCCCCGCGGTGTCGACGCTGCGGACGTACGGCTGGACCATGACCTGCCGGCCGGAGGCCAGGAGGTTCTTGGCGTGCTGGATCGCGAGCCCGCGCGAGTGCGCCTCGCCGGACTGGTAGCGCCCCGTGTCCTTGGCCCCGGCGCTCACGACGGGCTTGATGACGAAGTCGCCCTGCGCGGGCAGGCGCGTGTGGATGGCGCGCGAGGACAGGTTCTGGCTCGGGTCGAGCCAGAGCGTCGGGATGACCGGGACGCCCTGCTCCTCGAGCTCCTTGAGGTAGCGCTTGTCGGTGTTCCAGCTGATGACGGCGGCGGGGTTGAGCACACGACCGGCACGCTCGGCCCACTCGACGAACTCGTCGCGACGGGGCGCGTAGTCCCAGGCCGAGCGCACGACGACCACGTCGAACGACGACCAGTCGACCGACTCGTCGTCCCACACCGACGGCACGGCCTCGATTCCCCGGGCGGCGAGCGCGCCCACGAGCGGGGCGTCGTCCGGGTCGAGGTGGGGCAGGACGGAGCAGGTGGCGATGGCGATGCGCGCGGTGGTGGTCACGCGTACGAGCCTAGACGCCCCGCGCGCACCGTACACGCGCGGACGGTGAGATCTCCGTCGCGCCCGCTAGGCCGCAGCGGCGTCCGCGGTGCGCCGGAGGGCGGCGAGGATCCCGTCCGCGGTGAGGGACCCGACGACGTCGCCCGCCTCGTCCGCGACAGGCACCCGGCCCATCGCGGACCCGGGCAGCGCCGCGATCGCCTCGAAGGCCACGGACAGCGGCGCGCCCAGGCGGATCGGGTCGGGGGCGGGCGCCGAGATGAGGTCCACGCTCTCGAGGTCCGAGCGCTGCACCATGGCGAGCCCGAGCATGCGCACGGGCGCGCCCTCTCCGATGAACTCCCGCACGGCGTCGCTCGCGGGGTGGGCCAGGACGGTCAGCGGCTCGGCGAGCTGTTCGAGGTGTCCGCCGAAGCTGAAGACCGCGATGCGGTCGGCGAGGTGGACGGCCTCGTCGATGTCGTGCGTCACGAACAGGACCGTGGTCCCGAGCTCGCGCTGGATGCGCCGGAACTCGGTCTGGAGCCGTCGGCGCCCGGCAGGGTCGACGGCACCGAAGGGCTCGTCCATGAGCAGGACCGGCGGATCGGTCGCGAGAGCCCGTGCCACGCCGACGCGCTGGCGCTCGCCGCCCGAGAGCTCGTGCGGGTAGCGCCTGGAGTAGGTGTCGGGGGCCAGACCGACGAGCTCGAGCAGCTCGCCGACCCGTGAGCGGGTCCGTGCCTTGTCCCAGCCGAGCAGCCCCGGGACGGTCGCGACGTTCTGGGCGACGGTGCGGTGCGGGAACAGGCCGACGTTCTGGATCACGTACCCGATCCGCCGCCGCAGAGCCACCGGGTCCCCCTGCGTGATGTCCTCGCCGCCCAGCAGGATGCGCCCGGCCGACGGCTCGACGAGGCGGTTGGTCATGCGCAGCGTCGTGGACTTCCCGCAGCCCGACGGCCCGACGAGCGCGAGCATCTCGTGCTCGCGCACGCTCAGGGACAGGTCGCCCACAGCGACCGTCCCGTTCGGGTACTCCTTGCGGACGCCGTCGAACACGATCGCCGCCTCGTCGGTGATCGTCGGGAACGCTGGGGTGGCCTCGGTCGTGCCGGTCGGGGTGCTCGCCATGCCACGACGCTACCCGGCGCGCCACCCCGTCGCGCGAGCGGTGGGCGGCTCGGGATAGGTTCGACGGCATGCCGCCCAACCCGTGGTTCTCGTGGAGCTACGTCCAGAACAACTGGGGAGAGATCTCCCAGGCGCTCGTCGAGCACACGACGATCACCGTCCAGGCCGTGCTCATCGCCCTGGTCATCGCCCTGCCGCTCGCGGCGCTCGCGCACCGTGTGCGCTGGCTCGCCGTCCCCGTGCTCGGCACGACGGGCGTCATGTACACGATCCCTTCGCTCGCGCTGTTCTCGATCCTCGTCCCGTTCACGGGGATCGGTCGGACCCCCGTGCTCATCGGTCTCGTGATGTACGCCCTGCTCATCCTGGTGCGCAACGTCCTGGTGGGCCTGCAGGGCGTCGACCCGGACGTGCGCGACGCGGCCAAGGGCCTGGGCTACGGGCCCACGCGGCTGCTGACCTCGGTCGAGATCCCGAACGCGCTGCCGAGCATCATGACCGGCGTGCGGCTCGCGACGGTCTCGACCGTGGCGCTCGTCACGGTCGGGTTCGTGGCGGGCTACGGCGGGCTGGGCACCCTGATGTTCCGCGGCTTCCGGTCGAGCTACAACGCCCAGATCATGACCGCGACCCTGCTGTGCCTGCTGCTGGCGGTCGTGCTCGACCTGCTGCTCCTGTTGCTGGGCCGGGCCCTGACCCCGTGGTCGCGCACCCGTGCGCCGGGCTCGGGCGACCGCTCGACAGGACGAGGCACGACCGAGGTGGCGGTCGCGCAGGCGGCCGAAGCGGCGAGCGAGCGGACCGCATGAACGTCGTCCAGGAAGCCCTGACGTGGCTCAACGACCCGCTCAACTGGACCGGCCCCGGCGGGCTGCTGGTCCGCACGGGCGAGCACCTGGAGATGACCGCGGTGGCGGTCCTCCTGGCCGCACTGATCGCGCTGCCCGCGGGCATCTGGCTCGGCCACTCGGGCAGGGGTGCAGGGCCGACGATCGTGATCGTCAACACCTCGCGCGCGCTGCCGACGTTCGGAATTCTGCTGATCCTCGCGGCGGGCGGGCTGTTCGGCGACCGGGCCGCGGTCATCTCGGCCGTGATCTTCGCGATCCCGCTCATCCTCGCGAACGCCTACACGGGCGTCGCCGAGGTCGACCCCGACGTCAAGGACGCGGCGCGCGGCATGGGCATGAGCTCGCAGCGCTCGCTGTGGCTCGTCGAGGTGCCGCTCGCGGTGCCGTTGGTCGCGGCGGGGCTGCGGACCGCGATCGTGCAGGTCATCGCGGTGCTGACGCTCGCGGCGTTCGTCGGGGGCGGGGGGCTCGGCGTGCCTCTGCGGGTCGGCTTCTCCAACCAGCGCTACGGGCAGGTCCTGGCGGTGGGCGTCGTGATCGCGGTGCTGTGCCTCGTCGTCGACGCGGTCCTCGCGCTCGTCCAGCGGGCCGTGACCCCCGCGCCGCTGCGGGTGAAGGCCGGCACCGTGCGCTGAGGCGCCCTCGGGTTGCCGGGGCCCTCCCCGGGGGGTGGAATGGGTTGTCCGTGCGAGCCGACGACCCGAGAGGCACCTGACACCCATGTCACGGCGATCCACCACCTTCCGCACCCTGACCGCTTCCGCCCTCCTCGTCGTCGCTCTCGCGGCGTGCGGCGAGGCCGGCTCCTCCGGCACCGAGGCGTCCGGGGGTTCCACGTCGACCGCGAGCGGCACCGTGTGCGAGCCCGTCGCGGGCGACGCGCTCGTCGTCCTCGAGGACGACAAGAACCTGCAGACCGTCGACAACATCATCCCGGCGGCCAACGCGGCCGCCGTCGCGAACCAGCCGGCCGTGCTGGAGCTGCTCGACACCGTGTCCGCGGCGCTCGACACCGACAAGCTCATCGCGCTCAACAAGGCCGTCGACGTGGACCGGCAGACGTCCTCGCAGGCCGCGCAGAAGTTCGTCGAGGACGAAGGTCTCGCGGCGACGTCGACCCCGGGAACCGGCACGTCGCTCGTCGTGGGCGCGGCCAACTTCTCCGAGAGCACGACGCTCGCCGAGATCTACGCCGCGGTCCTGCGCTCGGGCGGCTACGACGTCACGGTCCAGACCGTCGACGCGCGCGAGACGTACCTGCCCGCGCTCGAGTCAGGCCAGCTCAGCGTGTTCCCCGAGTACGTGGGGACGCTCACCGAGTTCCTCAACAAGGAGATCAACGGCGCAGACGCCGAGCCCCTCGCGAGCGGGGACCTCGACTCCACCGTGACTGCGCTGCGCGACCTGGGGACCCAGAAGGGCCTGACGTTCGGCGAGCCGTCGGCGGCCCAGGACCAGAACGCGTTCGCCGTCACGACGGCCTTCGCCGAGAAGTACGACGTGTCGACGCTCAGCGAGCTCGCCGAGGCCTGCCCCGGCGGCGTCACGCTCGGCGCCGGTCCGGAGTGCCCCGAGCGCGCGTTCTGCCAGCCGGGACTCGAGGAGACCTACGGCCTCAACGTGACCGACTTCGTGAACCTCGACGTGGGTGGGCCGCTGACGAAGTCGGCGCTCCTCCAGGGCGAGATCGTGCTCGGCCTCGTGTTCTCCTCGGACGGCCAGCTCGGCTGACCGAGCAGGCGGCTGCTCGGGGCCTTCGCGGCTACAGTCCGTAGGTCTCGAGCAGCCGTAGCCAGACCTCGCTGATCGTCGGGTAGGCGGGCACAGCGTGCCACAAGCGTGCAAGCGGCACCTGCCCGACGATCGCGATGGTCGCGGCGTGCAGCATCTCCGCCGCGTCCGGGCCGACGAACGTCGCGCCCACGATGACCTGCCGGTCGGTGTCGACCACGATCTGCGCGGTCCCCTCGTAGCCCTCGGCCACGAGCACCGCCCCGGACACCGAGCCGAGCTTGTACGACACCGCCTTGACCGTGAGCCCCGCCTTCCTGGCCTCGGCCTCGGTCAGCCCCACCGACGCGACCTCGGGGCGGGAGAACACGACCTGGGTCTTCGCACCGTGGTCGGCGGTCGCGGCGTAGCGGCTCCACGGCTCGGGGGTCCCGCCGTCCGCCCCGGCCGCCGCGGCCTCCGCCGGCTTCGCCCTCCCGAACCTCGCCGCGACCACGTCGCCCACGACGCGCCCCTGGTACTTGCCCTGGTGCGTGGTCGCCACGCGTCCGGTCACGTCCCCGCACGCGAACAGCCAGCCGCCGTCGACGCCCTGGACCTCGAGCTGGTCGTCGACCGCGAGCGCCTTCCCGGGCTCGAGGCCGACGACGTCGACCCCCAGGTCCGCGGTGCGCGGCACGCGGCCCGTCGCGACGAGCACCTGCGCCGCCGCGACCGACCCCTTGCCCTGGGGGCCGTCGTACGCGAGGCGCGCTCCGCCGTCGGGCAGGGACGACGCTCCCGTGATGCTCACACCCAGGCGCACGTCCACGCCGATCGTCTTCAGGCCGGCCGCGACGGCCTCGCTCGCGAAGGGCTCCGAGCGTCCGAGCAGGCGTCCGCGCGAGAGCAGCGTGACGTGCGACCCCAGGTCGCGGAACGCCGTCGCCATCTCGACGCCGACGACTCCCCCACCCAGGATCACGATCGAGGTCGGGACGTCCTGGACGCTCGTGGCTTCGCGGCTGCTCCACGGGTCGGTCTCGGCCAGGCCCGGGGTGTCGGGCAGGACGGGCACGCTGCCCGTCGCGACGATCACGGCGTGCCGGGCGGCGAGCAGCCGCGTCTCGGGGAGGTCGTCGACGTCGGCGTCGGGGTCCTCGGGGCTGACCTCGACGAGCTTTTCCCCGACGAGCCGGCCGAGCCCGCGCACGAGCGAGATCCCGGCGCCGTCGAGCCACTGGACCTGTCCCGAGTCGTCCCAGTGCGAGACCATCTCGTCGCGGCGTGCGAGGATCGGCGCCGGGTCGAGCACCGGGTCGGCCTGGACGCCGGGAACCGCGCGCGCGGCCGCCAGCGCCGCGCCCGGGCGCAGCAGCGCCTTGGACGGCATGCACGCCCAGTAGGAGCACTCCCCGCCGACGAGCTCGGCCTCGACCACGGCGACGCTCAGCCCGGTGCGGCTCGCGCGGTCGGCGGCGTTCTCGCCGACGGGCCCACCACCGATCACGATCACGTCGTAGGTCTCGTCCGGGGTGGCCTGGGTGCGCGGGTCGGTGCTCATGCCTCCCATCGTGACCCGGACCTCGCGCGGTTGCCCGCCGGGCGGGGTGACGCCCGCCTCAGGTCGCGTCGTCGACGCGGGCCTCGTCGAGGCGGTCGAGGATCTGCGCGACCGTCTCCGCGACGGTCCACCCGGTCGTGTCGAGGTGCAGCCCGCCCGGGGTCTCGCGCGCGGCCGCGGCGAACTCGTCGGGCGTCCAGGCGCCGTAGGCCTGCTTGTGCCGGGCGGCGTCCCGCGCCGCGAGGGCGGCCGCGTCGGGCACCAGCACGACGGCGTAGCGCGGCCGGGTGCGTAGGCTCGCCGTGAAGCGGGCCAGGTCGGGCCCCAGCAGGATGTCCTGGACGACGGCCGTGATCCCCGCCGCCGCATACGTGTCGGCGGCGCGGGCCGCGAGAACATGCCGCAGGTCGAGCTGGGCACGCGCCTGCGCCGAGAGCGGAGGGTCCATCGATGCCTGCCCGCTCACGACGAAGCGACGGAACATGTCGCCGCGCACGTGGGCCGCGAGGGGGAAGGACCGGGCCAGTGCCTGCGCGACCGTCGACTTCCCGGAGGCCATGGCGCCGGTGACGACGAGGACGGGAGCGGGCGTGCCGACGTGAGCGGCGGCGTCGGGCAGGGAGGTCTCAGCGGGCATGCCCCGGACCCTAGGACGTGCGGTGGGCCGGACGCGAGCGGATTGCGGGGTGCTCGCCGACCGTGCGGCCGGTGCGGCCGGCGCCGGGGCCCACCGGGCAGGGCGCCGGGCAGGCCACCGGGCAGGGCGCCGGGGCGCCGAGTGTGCAGTTCGGGCTGCCCACGTGCGCCTGCGACGACCCGAACTGCACACTCGACGACATGCCCGGGCGAGCCGACGGCCGCACACCGCGGCGCGCTCAGACCCGGCGGAACTCCAGGTCGGTGATGCCCCGGCCTGCCGCGTGGCCCTTGTTCTCGAAGCTCGTGAGCACGCGCCCCTCGAAGCGCGGCGCGACCGCACCGACCCCGTGGACGTTCTCGAACGACGCGTTCGCGCCGACGACCTCCAGCATCTGGTCCGCGTACTCGGCCCAGTCGGTCGCGAGCCGCCACGTCCCGCCCGGGCGGACGACCCGGGCGGCGAGCTCCGCGAGCTCGGGCGTCACGAGCCGGCGCTTGTGGTGACGCGCCTTGTGCCAGGGGTCGGGGAAGAAGATCCAGAGCTCGTCGACCGAACCCTCCGGCAGCGTCGTGGTCAGGACCTCGGCCGCGTTCGCCTGCACCAGGCGCAGGTTCGTCAGACCCCGCTGCGTCGCCCGCAGCACGGTCTGCGCGAGTCCCGGCGTGTAGACCTCGACGGCCAGGAAGTCACGTTCCGGGGTGGCCTCGGCCGCGTTGACCACGGCCTCCCCCAGGCCCGAACCGACCTCCACCACGAGAGGAGCCGTCCGCCCGAAGGTCGCGGCGACGTCCAGCACGTGGGCCGGGTCGACGGACGTGCGCGCGATCGACCGAGGGACGTCCAGGACGAACTGGTCGGCGTGGTCGTCCCACGCGCGCTGCTGGCGGGCATTGAGGCGGCCGCTGCGGCGGACGAAGGACACGATGTCGGTACGGAAGCCCTGCTCGCGGGCCTCGGAGAGGGTCTCGGGCACCCGCCCAGTGTAGGCGGGCGCCCGACACCTCCTCCCGCGGAGCGTCAGACGTACTGCGCGTACGCCGGCAGGTCGAGCTGACCGTTGCCCGACAGGCCGATGACGACGACCTCGGGCTCGGTGAGCGTGCGCGCGTACGCGATCGCCGCCGCGACCGCGTGCGTCGACTCGGGCGCCGGGATGATGCCCTCGGAGCGGGCGAACTCCAGCCCCGCCCGGAACGCCTCGTCCTGGTCGATCGCGATCGCGTCCATGAGCCCCAGGTTCACGGCGTGCGACACCATGGGTGACATGCCGTGGTAGCGCAGGCCGCCCGCGTGGATGGCCGGCGGCACGAAGTCCTTGCCCAGCGTGTGCATCTTGAGCAGCGGCGTGAGCCCCGCCACGTCACCGTGGTCGTAGCGGTACTCGCCCCGCGTGAGCGACGGGCACGCCGAGGGCTCGCACGCGACGAGTCGCGTCGTCGTGCCCTCGCGCAGGTTGCGGCCCAGGAACGGGAACGTGAGCCCTGCGAGGTTGGACCCTCCGCCCGCGCACCCGAACACGACGTCGGCGACGGGCTCCCCCGCCTCCTCGAGCTGGACCAGGGCCTCCTGACCGATGACCGTCTGGTGCAGCATCACGTGGTTGAGCACGCTGCCCAGCGAGTAGTGCGCCTGCGGGTCCTGCGCCGCGACCTCGACGGCCTCGCTGATCGCCATGCCGAGCGAGCCCGTCGTGTCCGGGTCGCTCGCGAGGATCGCACGGCCCGACGCCGTCAGCTCCGACGGCGACGAGTGGCACACGCCCCCGTACGCCTCCATCTGGAAGCGGCGGTACGGCTTCGAGTCGTACGACGCCCGCACCTGCCACACCTCGCACGTGAGCCCCAGGAGCGCCGCGGCCATCGAGAGCGAGGCCCCCCACTGACCCGCGCCCGTCTCGGTCGTGAGCCGCGTCGTGCCCTCCATCGCGTTGTAGTAGGCCTGCGCGACCGCCGTGTTCGGCTTGTGCGACCCGACCGGGCTCACGCCCTCGTACTTGTAGTAGATCCGGGCGGGCGTGCCGAGCGCGCGCTCCAGGCGGTGCGCACGGATGAGCGGCGCCGGCCTCCACATCGCGTAGATCTCGCGGATCGTCTGCGGGATCTCGATGTAGCGCTCGGTGCTGACCTCCTGCTCGATCAGCGCCAGGGGGAACAGCGGGGCCAGGTCCGCGGGCACGAGCGGCTCGAGCGTGCCCGGGTGAAGGTGCGGCGGGACCGGCTCGGGCAGGTCCGCGTTCAGGTTGTACCAGTGCGTCGGGACGGTGGAGGGGATCTCGACGCCGAGCGGCTCGAGCGAGCGAGCGGTCGGGGCGGCGGGCACCGAGGGTGCCGAGGTGGGGAGGGGGGACGTCGTCAAGGAACTCTCTCCTTCGTGGATGGGCACGTGCGGGGGCACGTTCCGGGCGATCCACTCCGGGAGACCTGCTGGACCGCCCTTCGTCGGGCTCGGTCAGCACGCCACAGCGTCCGACCGTCAGCGGTCGGGCCACCAGGTGTGTGCGGTGAGCAGGTTCACGGGCAGACCATAGCCCGCGGTGCGGCGAACTGTGAAGCGCGTCTCACGGACGGCCGTGCGCCGGGGACGACGAAGGCCCCTCCCCGCGTCTAGGCAGGTGAGGGGCCTTCGTGGTGGTGCGCCATCATGGACTCGAACCATGAACCCGCTGATTAAGAGTCAGCTGCTCTGCCAATTGAGCTAATGGCGCCTGGTGGTGCTGGTCGTACGGTGCTGCGTGCCCGCCGCTGCGGACGTCACGACGGCCCCGTCTCCGGGGCCGTGATCGTGGTGCGCCATCATGGACTCGAACCATGAACCCGCTGATTAAGAGTCAGCTGCTCTGCCAATTGAGCTAATGGCGCGCGAGAAGAAACACTACTGAACCGGCCCCCCGGAGACAAATCAGGGGGCCGGGCAGGGCTGTGACCTGCGCGACAACCCGTTGCGCGGGCGGCCGTCGGCACCGCGCGTGCTACAGGTACAGCCCGGTCTTGCCGCTCGTCTCCTCGGGCTGCGAGACCGCGCTGACGTCCTTCTCGCGCAGCAGCACGAAGCTCTTGCCGTTCAGCTCGACCTCTGCGCGCTCCTCGGGGTCGAACAGCACGCGGTCGCCCCGGCTCACGTGCCGCACGTTCTCGCCCGTCGCGACGACCTGGGCCCACGCGAGGCGCTTGGGCCCGACGGCCGTCGCGGGGATCACGAGCCCCGCCGACGACTGCCGCTCGGACGAGTCGACCTCGGGCAGGACCAGGAGGCGGTCGTGCAGCATGCGCAGCGGCAGGCGCTCGGGCTCGCTGCCCGACGGCGTCGCGCGCGTCACGGAGGACTTCTTCCGGGAGGTGCCGGCCGGGGCGGCGGCTGGCTCGGGGCGGGCGCCCGGCTCGGGCGCGGGGGCGTCGTGCGGGGTGGGGGTCGTCGTGCTCACGGTCCCCACGCTACCGGTGTCCTCTAGGCTCGGTGTGAACCGCGAACGCACCACGAGGAGTTCCATGAGCACGCGCCTTGCCGTCGGGGACGACGCCCCCGACTTCACCCTCCCGACCGCCGACGGCGGTTCCGTGACGCTGTCCGACCTGCGCGGCAGCTCGGTCATCGTCTACTTCTACCCCGCGGCCTCGACGCCCGGCTGCACCAAGGAGGCGTGCGACTTCCGCGACTCGCTCGCCTCGCTCCAGGGCGCGGGCTACAAGGTCGTCGGCATCTCGCCCGACGCGCTCCCCAAGCTCGTGAAGTTCGCCGAGGAGGAGTCGCTGACGTTCCCGCTCGCGTCCGACGAGTCCAAGGAGACGCTCGAGGCGTACGGGGCGTGGGGCGAGAAGAAGCTCTACGGCAAGACCGTGACGGGCGTGATCCGCTCGACCGTCGTCGTCGACCCCGACGGCAAGGTCGCGCTCGCGCAGTACAACGTCAAGGCCACGGGCCACGTGGCCAAGCTGCGCCGTGACCTGGGGATCGACCCCAAGAAGTAGGTCGACCGGCCTGCGAGCCGCCGACCGGTGCACCCCTCGCGCGCCCGTAGACTGTGCGGGCGCGCGAGTGGCGTAATTGGCAGCCGCGCCAGGTTTAGGTCCTGGTGTCTTCGGACGTGCGGGTTCGAGTCCCGCCTCGCGCACCTTCTCGCCCCGGTCAGCCGACCGGTACCTCGGTCGTCCCGGGCACCAGTCCGGGCATCTTCTCGGTGCAGTCGGTGTCGGCGGCCAGCCCCCACCCCTTGACCTGGACCGCGTCCCCGGCGCACCCGACGAGCTCCCGGTCCCCGAGCGGCTCCTCGAGCTCGACCGTCGTGGGCCGGACCCCGAAGTCCTCGCTGCACGCTCCCCTGGTCCGCTGGACGAAGGCCCGCACCTCGACGGTGTCCGTGCTCTCGTCCACCTCGACCTCGTCGACGTCGATGCACGTGCTGCCCCCGGCGAAGACGGCGACCTCCAGGTCGGTGCCGTCCTGCGCGAGGAGCACCCACTCGACCCGCAGACGCTGCGGCTCCCCCGTCTCGCAGCCCGCGAGGACGGCCGCGCCCAGCGCACACACCGCGACCGCACGCGGGAGCGTGCGCGCACCGCCGCGCGTCGCCGAGGACCACCACGTCGCTCTCGTCATGCGCCGGACCCTACCGTCGCCCCCGCCCCCGCGCAGGTCCTCGATCACGCGGCGCGCACGCGCCCGTCCTACTCTGGGAGGAGGTCCCGAGGAGGCGATCCCCAGTGCCGAACGGTCGGAGAACCCAGGCCATCTACGCGCACGAGGTCTCGGCGGCGATGTCGGCGATCGACCGGCGACGCTTCCTGCCGCGCAACCAGCGCCCGTACGCACGCGACGACCGGCCGCTGCCGATCGGTCACGGCCAGACGAACTCCCAGCCCCGGACGGTCGCCGACACGCTGCGCCTGCTCCAGGTGCCGCGCGGCGCGCGCGTCCTGGACGTGGGATCGGGCTCGGGCTGGACGACGGCGCTGCTCGCCCACCTGGTCGGGTCGAGCGGGAGCGTCGTGGGCGTCGAGATCGACCCGGACCTCGCGGAGTGGGGGGCGGCGAACCTCGCGACCTACCCCATGTCGTGGGCGCGGATCGAGGTCGCCGAGCCGGGCGTGCTCGGACGCCCGACCATGGGCGGCTACGACCGCATCCTCGTCTCGGCGGCGGCCCAGGTCCTGCCGCAGGAGCTCGTCGACCAGCTCTCGATCGGTGGGCGCCTCGTGATCCCGGTGCAGCACGTCCTGGTCCTCGTGGAGCAGCACCTGACGGGCACCGTCACGAGCCGGCACGGGAGCTACAGCTTCGTGCCGCTCATCGGGTCGTAGCACCGGCTCCCGCGCGCCAGCGCGCCGCCGAGAAGTGGACCCGGCACCGTGCCTGGTAGGACTCGACGCCACCGACGTGCTCGGCCCCCGCGGTGAGGGCGTCACCACGTCCGTCGTCGCCACGGCCGACGACGACGCGCTCGTGGAAGGGGGCGTCCTCGCCGCAGACCGTGCAGACGGCCGTGAGGCGGTCGGCCCGCTCTGCCAGCGCTCCGAGCGCCGGGATCGGGTCGAAGGGGCGTCCGTCGAACGTCACGTCGAGCCCCGCGACGATCATCACGAGGCCCGCGTCGGCCGCGTGCTGCACGACGTCGAGGAGGTCGGGCCCGAAGAACTGCGCCTCGTCGACCGCGACGAGCTCGACGGCGGGGTCGACCAGGTCGAGGATCTGCGTGGCGGACGTCGCGGCGCGCGAGGGGATGTCGAGGCCCGAGTGCGAGCTGACGATGCCCTCGCCTCGTCGGTCGTCGAGCGCGTGGTGCACGACCTCGACGCGGCGACCCGCGATCTGCGCCCGGCGCACGCGCCGCAGCAGCTCCTCGGTCTTGCCCGCGAACATGGGCCCGCTGATGACCTCGACCCGTCCCCGCCGCACGTCGTCCACGCAGCCAGTAGACCACGTGGCAGACCACGCGACGAGGTCGGCGGCGGGTCCACCCGGAGCGCCTCGGGGTCAGCCTCGCGTCTCCCACTCCGAGCGCAGCACGCCCATGACGACCGCGTCGTACCGTTGCCCTCGCACGACCCGCGCGTCGCGGAAGCGGCCCTCCTCGACGAACCCGAGACGTCGGCCCACCCCCAGCATCGGGGCGTTTCCGGACCACGTCGCGAAGTCCAGCCGCACCCAGTCGGTCACCGAGAACAGGTACGTGGTCCACAGCGCGAGCGCCTCGCGACCGATCCCCCGCCCGCGCACGGCCGGGTCGTAGACGCCGACGCCCATGCGCGCCCACGCGGTCTCGCGCGACTCCCAGTACCAGGAGACGGTCCCGACGAGGTGGTCGTCGGCGTCCGCGATCACGGCCGTGCGGGGCGGCAGGCCGTCCACCACCCCGGGCGGCGCCTGCGCGAGCGCGGCGACCCGCGCGTCGGCCTGCGCGTCGTCGGGCACGGGGTAGTACGGCCCGTCCCACTCGTGCCACTCGTGGTGGGGACGCAGCCACTCACGGAAGACGGCGAGGTCCGCGGGCCGCCAGCCCCGGAGCCGGGCAGCATGCCCGACGCCGTAGACCGGCACCTGCGGATCCCTCGCCGTCATCGGTGGTTCGGCGTGCGTCAGTCCACGTCCCCCTGCGGCGCGGCACCCTCGTCGGTCAGGTCGGCCGCCGACGCAGCCTCCCCAGCAACCGTCTCGTCAGCGGCGGCCTGCTCGACCGGAAACGACTCCTGGTCGTCGGCGACCTCCGGGGCACCCTCCGTGGACTCGGCGTCCGTCAGCGCGGTCTCGATCCCGACCGCTTCGGCCTCGGCCGGTACGACGGTCTCGACCTCGGTGACCGACGCCTCGGCGACGACGGACCCCTCGACGGACGCGACGCCGTCGTGCTCGTGGTCGTGCTCGTGCGCGTGGGCCGCCGCGGCCGCGATCGTGGCGAGCGTGGCCTTGACGGCCTCGCGCGCCTCGGACGTGACCTCGGGCAGCACCGGGACCGCGGGGGCCGCGGCGGGCGCCGTCTCCTTGGTCGCACGCTTGCGGCGCGACCGGGAGCGCGAGCTCTCCGACTCGGCGGGCTCCTCCTGCACGGCGGCAGGAGCCGGGGCGTGCTGGTGACCGCCACCGTTGTTCGAGCCGCCCGACTTCTCGATCGGGTCGGTGTGCACGATGAAGCCACGACCGTTGCAGTGGTCGCACGTCTCGCTGAACGCCTCGACCAGGCCCTGGCCCACGCGCTTGCGGGTCATCTGGACCAGGCCGAGCGAGGTGACCTCGGCGACCTGGTGCTTGGTGCGGTCGCGGCCCAGGCACTCGACCAGGCGACGCAGCACCAGGTCGCGGTTGGACTCGAGCACCATGTCGATGAAGTCGATGACGATGATGCCGCCGATGTCGCGCAGGCGCAGCTGGCGGACGATCTCCTCGGCGGCCTCGAGGTTGTTGCGCGTCACCGTCTCCTCGAGCGTCCCACCGGAACCGGTGAACTTGCCCGTGTTGACGTCGACGACCGTCATGGCCTCGGTGCGGTCGATGACGAGCGAACCGCCCGAGGGCAGCCAGACCTTGCGGTCCATGCCCTTGGCGAGCTGCTCGTCGACGCGGTGCGCCGAGAAGGCGTCCTTCTCCGACGTCCAGCGCGAGACGCGCTCCTTGAGGTCGGGCGCGAGCTCGGCGACGTAGCTCGAGATCTCGTTCCAGGCGTTGTCGCCCGAGACGACGAGCGAGCTGAAGTCGTCGTTGAAGATGTCGCGGACGACGCGGATCGCGAGGTCCGGCTCGCCCTGGAGCAGCGCCGGGGCGGAGACCGACTTCGCCTTCTTCTCGATCGCCTCCCACTGGCTCTGCAGGCGCTCGACGTCGGCGCGCAGCTCGTCCTCGCTCGCGCCCTCGGCGGCCGTGCGCACGATCACGCCCGACCCCTCGGGGACGACCTCGCGCAGGATCTTCTTGAGGCGGGCACGCTCGGTGTCCGGGAGCTTGCGCGAGATGCCGGTCATGCCGCCGCCGGGGACGAACACGAGGTAGCGGCCCGCGAGCGTGATCTGCGACGTGAGGCGAGCGCCCTTGTGGCCGATCGGGTCCTTGGTGACCTGGACCAGCACGGAGTCGCCGGACTTGAGCGCCTGCTCGATGCGGCGCGGCTGCCCGTCGAGCCCCACGGCGTCCCAGTTGACCTCGCCGGCGTACAGGACGGCGTTGCGGCCCTTGCCGACGTCGATGAACGCGGCCTCCATGGACGGCAGGACGTTCTGGACGCGGCCCAGGTAGACGTTGCCGGCCATCGAGACCTGCGACTGCTGCGAGACGTAGTGCTCGACGAGCACGCCGTCCTCGAGCACGGCGATCTGCGTGCGGCCGTTCTTCTCACGCACGACCATGGAGCGCTCGACCGACTCGCGGCGTGCGAGGAACTCGGCCTCGGTGATGATCTGGCGGCGGCGGCCCGCGTCGCGGCCCTCCCGGCGGCGCTGACGCTTGGCCTCGAGGCGCGTCGAGCCCTTGAGCGCGGTCACCTCGTCCGAGGACGTGCTGCCGCTGCGCTCGCGCGTGCGGGTGCGGCTGGACGACGTGGTGGTGGGGACGCCGGCGCTCTCGCTGCCATCGGCCCGTCCGCCGCGGCGACGGCGGCGACGGCGACGGCTCGATCCCGAGCCCTCCTCGCCGTCGTGCTCGTCGACGTGGTCGTCCTGCTGGTCCTGCTGGCCCTCGGTGGTCTCGGCGCCCGGCTCGCCCTCGGGGGCGGGGCCCGCGGGCTGCTCCGTCCGGTCGTCCGTCTCGTCCTCGCCGTACTCG
>NZ_JBHUAD010000081.1:0-15689 GCF_042789955.1 Oerskovia sp. NPDC056781 | reverse complement strand
GTTCTGACGTGCAGAACGACCACAACCCCGTTCTCGGCAGGGCGAGAGCTCAGCCCGCGGTCGGCTCGTCCGTGTGCTCGACGACGTAGCTGCGGCCGTCGGGGCCCGTCACGTACTCGAAGCGCGTCTTGAGCTCGCGGTCGCGCTCGGCCTCGGCCGCGGAGACGCCGCGCCCGGGGGACCCCTGCTTCCCGACCTGTGCGGGTCCGAAGATCGGCAGGAACGTCTCGGTCATGCGCAGGCCCAGGGGGCGTCGTCGCTGCTTGTCGGCCATGCGCCTCTCCTCTCGAGAACGGTGCAAGTAGATGGTGCACCAATGATTGGTGTACCAAGCATAGGGGAGAACTGGCTACGATGACGACATGACCACCTCGATCGAGAGCGCCCCGCTGCCCGGCACCGACCCGCTCGCGCTCGAGTCCCAGGTCTGCTTCGCGCTGTCGGCCGGTGCCCGCGCGATGGTCGCCATGTACAGACCGCTGCTCGAACCCCTGCGCCTGACCCACCCGCAGTACCTCGTGATGCTCGCGCTGTGGCAAGATGCCGCGGCCGGCGAGCGCACCACGGCCACGTCGCTCGCCGAGCGGCTCCACCTGGACCCCGGCACGCTCTCCCCGCTCGTGCGACGGCTCGAGACCACGGGGTACCTCACGCGCTCGCGCAACGAGCACGACGGTCGCGTCGTCGACGTCACCCTGACCCAGGCCGGGCGCGAGCTCCGCACGCAGGCCGAGAAGGTGCCGCCCGCGATCACCGCCGCGACGGGTCTGACCCTCGACGAGCTCATGGAGGTCCACGCCGCGGCCTCGAAGGTCGTGTCCGCCGCGCTGCGCACAGGGGTCATCTAGCCCAGGCGCCCGTCCCCGGGTGACATGTCGTACGTGACCCACGGGGTCGCGGTCGCTACCGAGTCGTAGAGCCGCCGGGCCGTGGCGTTCGCCGGGTCTGTGATCCAGCGCACGACGCTCGCCCCCAGGTCCCCGGCGTGCACACCGACGGCCCCGAGCAGCAGACGCCCGACCCCGGCCCCCCGCGCCGCCTCGGCGACGAACAGGTCGTCGAGCCAGCACCCGTGCGAGCCGTCGAGCGGGCGCGCGAACGTCCGCAGCACCGCCATGCCGCCCAGGCGCGCCCCGTCCGTGGCGACCAGACCGCGGACCCCCGAGGCGCCGTCGTGCAGCCAGGACCAGACCAGGCGGTCCCGGGCCGCGTCCGCGGGCATCTCGTAGAACGCGCGGTAGCCCGCGTACAGGTCGAGCCACTCGTGCTCGTCGTCGAGGAGGACGGGGCGCACCCGCCAGGTCGTCGTCACGGCGACACCGTACCCACCCGGGGCCCGCCCCTGCGGGCGCGTCCCAGCCGTGCCTAGGGTGGCGCGATGACCTCTCCCACCGACTCCGCGCCCAGGGCTCCTCGGGTGACCCGGGCGCGCGGCCTGGCCGCCGCCGCGCTCCGCCAGTGGCACCTGCACCCCCGGTGGGCCATGGCGCTGCGCGGCGCCGTGGCCGCCGCCGTCGCGTGGGTCGTCGGGATCGTGCTGCCGGAGCCCTTCTCCGACTACCCGTACTACGCGCCGCTCGGTGCCGTGGTCGCGACGACGAGCACCGTGGCCCGCTCCGTCCGGGAGTCCTTCCAGGCGGTCGGCGCGATCGTCGTCGGAGCCCTCGTGGCACGCGGCGTGGACCTCGTGCTCGCACCCAGCGCGCTCTCGATCGCGCTCGTCGTCGCCGTGGCGATCCTCGTCGCGGGGTGGGGGCTCCTGGGCGACATGGGGTCGTGGGCCGTGACCTCGGCGCTGTTCGTCCTCATCATCGGGAACGCGGACAAGGTCGGGTACATGGGGGCGTACGTCGGCCTCGTCCTGGTCGGGGCGCTGGTCGGCATCGGCATCAACCTGCTCTTCCCGCCGCTGCCCCTCGCGGCGTCCGACGTCGACCTCGACCGGCTCAAGGACGCGCTCGCGGACCAGCTCGACCACCTCGCGGACGGACTGGACAGCGACGTCGCGCCCTCTCCCGAGGAGTGGGACGACCGGCGCCTGCTCCTCGGGCCCGTGGTCGACCGGTCGCAGCGGTCCGCCGAGCAGGCGCGCGAGGCGGCACGTATCAACCGCCGGGCCCGGCGGTACGCCGAGGCGACCCGCGCGCAGGGCTCCCGGGCGGCAGCGCTGGGCATCACGTCGTCCGTCGTCGGGGACCTCACCCGGCTCGTCACCGGGTGGGAGCGGCAGGACCTCGACGACCTGGCGTTCGGTCAGCCCCTGCGGCCCCTCGTGCGCGACGCCCTGCGCGCCTACGGGGACGCCGTGCGGTCCACGGCCGGGGCGCTCGCGGACCCCGAGGCGCTCGACCACGTCCGGGACACGACCGAGCGGCTGCGGCGAGCCGTGCGCGACGTGCGCAGCGGCTCGGACGAGGACTACTTCGTCGCGGGGGCGACCGTGCTCGCGATCCGGCGCGGGGTCGCAGCGCTGGGCGAGGAGTAGGTCCTCGTCAGGCGTCGGTCACGCTGATCGACCCGTCCTGCCCGACGGCGAAGCGCACCGTGTCGAGCCCGCTCGCGCCCGCGTCGGGAGCCACGGCGGCCTGCGCGAGCTGGGTGAGCGTGTGCGTGCCTGCGACGACGAGCACCGCACACCCCGCCGCCCGGCCCGCGGCGACCCCAGCGGGAGCGTCCTCGACCACGAGGCAGCGCGACGGGTCGACGCCGAGCCGCTCGGCGCCGAGCAGGAACGGGTCAGGGTCGGGCTTGCCGTGCACGACGTCGTCGGCCGTGACCACGACCGCGGGCGGCACGAGGCCGGACGCCCCGATGCGCGCCGCCGCGAGCGGGCGCGTGCACGACGTGACGATGGCCTGACGCGTCGCGGGGAGCGACGCGAACGCGTCGACCGTGCCCGGGAGGATGCGTACGCCCTCGGTGTCGTGGAGCTCGAGGTCGTGGATGCGGTGGTACGCCTCCTCGACCAGGTCGGCGGGCAGGAGGCGTGCGATGAACGTCCGCGCCGGGGTGCCGTGCTCGATCTGGAACGTGTCCGCGTCCGGCAGACCGTACTCGTGCGCCCAGCGGCGCCAGTTCCGGTCGACCGCGGGCACCGAGTCGATGAGGGTGCCGTCCATGTCGAACAGGATCGCGTCGAACGTGCGCCCTGCGAACGCGACGCCCGGGCTCGGGAGCGCAGGGGAGTCGGGGCGACCAGGACCGGGTGCGGGGAGGACGGACATGCCACCGAGGCTACCGGCCGTGTCGCGCGGCCCGTCCCGTGTCAGGCGGCCCGACTACTGTGGGCGCGTGAGCACACCCGGTTACTTCATCTCGTTCGAGGGCGGCGACGCCGTCGGCAAGTCCACCCAGTCCCGTCTCCTGGGGGAGTGGTTGGGCGAGCTGACCGGCCGCGAGGTCGTGCTGACACGCGAGCCGGGGGGCACAGAGCTGGGCGTCGAGCTGCGTCAGGCCGTGCTGCACGGCCGCGACATGGACGCCCGCACCGAGGCCCTCATCTACGCGGCGGACCGCGCGCACCACGTCGCGCACCTGGTCCGGCCCGCGCTCGAGCGCGGCGCGGTCGTCGTCACGGACCGCTACCTCGACTCGTCGGTCGCCTACCAGTCGGGTGGCCGTGAGCTGGGTGTCGACGAGGTGGAGCTCATCTCGCTGTGGGCCGTCCAGGGACTCATGCCGCACGTGACGGTCCTGCTGGACCTCGACCCCGCGGTCGCGGCCGAGCGGCTCCAGGGGAAGCCCGACCGCCTGGAGAGCGCGGGGATCGACTTCCACCGGCGCACCCGCGAGGCGTTCCTCTCTCGTGCCGCGGCGGACCCTGAGCGGTGGGTCGTGATCGACGCGACCGCGTCGATCGACGACATCCAGGCACAGATCCGGGTGGACCTCGCGGCCCGGCTCGAGCTCACGCCCGTGGTCGAGGAGGCCGAGGACACGGTCGAGGCGCTGCCCGACGACGGGTTCGACGACTCCGACTCCGCGATCGGCTACGCCCCGGACCTCGCGGACCTGCCGGTCACGCGCCCCGTGACGCACCCGACGCCCGGTCCCGCCGCCGAGACGTCCGCAGGACCCGCCGCCACGGGCTCCGGCGGGACGGCCGCGCCGTGACGGTCTGGGACGACGTCGTCGGGCAGGAGCACGCGGTCGAGATGCTCTCGGCCGCGGCGACCGACCCTGCGGCCATGACCCACGGGTGGCTCCTGACCGGCCCGCCCGGATCGGGGCGGTCCAACGCGGCCCGGGCGTTCGCCGCCGCGCTGCAGTGCGAGCAGGGCGGGTGCGGCGTGTGCCAGGCGTGCACCACGACGCTCGCGGGGACGCACGCCGACGTGACGATCGTCGCGACCGAGAAGGTGACCATCGCGATCGACGAGGTCCGCGACCTCGTGGGGGTCGCGAGCCGCCGCCCGTCGCAGGGGCGCTGGCGCGTCATCATCGTCGAGGACGCCGACCGCATGGCCGAGCGCACCACGAACGTCCTGCTCAAGGCCATCGAGGAACCGCCGCCCCGCACGGTCTGGGTCCTGTGCGCGCCCAGCCCGCAGGACGTCCTGGTGACGATCCGGTCCCGCTGCCGGGGCGTCGCGCTGAGGGTCCCCCCGGTCGAGGCCGTCGCGCGGCTGCTCGTCGCGCGCGACGGGGTCGACCCGGTCGTCGCCGAGGCCGCGGCGCGTGCCGCCCAGAGCCACATCGGGCTAGCCCGGCGCCTGGCCCGGGACGGCAAGGCGCGCGAGCGCAGGTCGTCGGTGCTGGCGCTCGCACGCCGGATCCGAGGCGTCGGGGACGCCGTGGTCGCCGCGGGCGAGCTCGTGGAGGTCGCGCAGGCCGAGGCCAAGGCCGCGACCGAGGAGCGCGACGCGATCGAGAAGGCCGAGCTCCTGCGCGCCCTGGGGGTCGAGCCGGGGGGCACCATGCCGCCCCGGCTCCGGTCCCAGCTCACCGACCTCGAGAAGGACCAGAAGCGTCGGGCGACTCGCCACCAGCGCGACGTCCTCGACCGGTCGATGCTGGACCTGCTCTCGCTCTACCGCGACGTCCTCGTGGTCCAGCTCGGCGCGCAGGTGGACCTCGTCAACGCCGAGCTCGCGGAGACCGTGCAGGCGCTCGCGGAGGACTCGACGCCCGAGCAGACCGTGCGCCGCATGGACGCGATCGGCGTCGCGCGCGAGCGGCTCGGCGGCAACGTGGCGCCGCTGCTCGCGCTCGAGGCGATGGCGATCGCGCTCCGCCCGCAGGGATGAGCGGGCCGGCAGGGGGCCGGCCTCAGACCGTCGACGCCTCGCGCGCGGCGGCGATGCGGTCGCCGTGGATCTCGCACCAGGCGCGGATCGCGTCGACGGGCTCGAGCAGCGAGCGACCCAGGTCGGTCAGCGTGTACTCGACGCGCGGCGGGACCTCGGCGTAGACGGTACGGGTCACGATCCCGTCCCGTTCGAGCGAGCGGAGGGTCTGCGTGAGGACCTTGGGGGTCACGGCGCCGATCTTGTCGCGCAGCTCGCCGAAGCGCAGCACGCCGGGCCGCAGCGCCATGAGGACGAGCAGGGTCCACTTGTCGCCGAGGCGCTCAACGACGAGCCGCGAGGGGCAGGACGGCGAGAACACGTCGGGCACGTCCTCGACCGGGACCGCAACAGTATCCATGAGGTAATAATGGCACGTTGAAGTCATTGGTACCTCACAGATACTGTCACCTCATCGCGACGCGCCAGGCGTCGCCGGCACCCCGGGTGGGGTCGAGGAGGCTGACATGAAGGTTCTGCTCACGGGTGGCACGGGGTACATCGGGTCCGCGGTGCTGACCGCGCTCACGGCGCACGGCCACGAGGTGACCGCCCTCGTCCGCAGCGAGGGGTCCGCGCGCACGGTCGAGGCCGCGGGTGCGTCGCCCGTGATCGCCGACATCACCGACACCACCGCGGTCGCGTCGCTCCTCGCCGACGTCGACGCGGCGGTCCACGCGGCGGCCGCGAGCGACGGCACGAGCCTCGCGATCGACACCTCGGTCGTCGACGCGGTCCTCGCGACGTTCGACGGCACGACCAGGCCGTTCGTCCACACGGGCGGCATCTGGGTGTACGGGGACGGGGACGCGATCGTCGAGGACTCGCCCCTGGACCCGCCCGCGATCGTCGCGTGGCGCGTCCCGGTCGAGGAGCGCCTCCTCGCGGCCGCGGCCCAGGGCGGCGTGGTCGCCTCGGTCGTCGTCCCGGGTGTCGTGTACGGCCACGGCGCGGGTATCCCGCCCCTCCTCGCAGGGGCCCCCCGCACGGGTCCCGACGGCGGCGCGCTCACCCTGGTCGGCAGCGGTGCCCAGCACTGGGCGACGGTGCACGTCGACGACCTCGCGGAGCTCTACGTGCTCGCGCTCGAGCAGGGGCTCACGGGGCGCCTCCTCGGGACGGGCGACGACCACGCCACGGTCGCCGACCTCACGCGGGCCGCGAGCCGTGCTGCCGGGCTGGGCGGCGCCGTCGGGCCGGAGAGCGACGACGCGAGCCGCGAGCGGCTCGGCGCGCCCTTCGCCGACGCGCTGCTGCTCGACCAGCGCGCCGCGACCACGACCCGCTCGCGCGCGGCGGGCTGGTCGCCCACGCGGCCGTCGCTCACGCAGGAGCTCGAGACCGGGAGCTACGCGCCCGTCCCCGCGGCGCACTGAGGACCACGGGGCCGGGGCTGGACGCAGCCCCGGCCCTCCGGGAGGATGTGGCGACCCGCCCCGCGACGAGAGCGAGACCATGGCCGACAGTGCTTCCCCCAGGACGTCCGACCGGCGTGAGGCTCGCGCCCGCGACGAGACCAAGGCCGGTGCGCTCGCCCTGACGGGCGCCGTGATCGCCTGGGGTCTCGCGCTCATCCACCTCGTCAACGGCTTCACCCGGCCGCTCGGGCTCGTCGACGTGCGCGTGGTCGACGCCGCCAGGGTCACCGGTGCCACGGAGGTCGGGACCGACGAGGTCGGGGTGACCGCCGTCCTGGGGGAGTCCATGCCCTGGACCGACGTCTACCTCCACCGCCCTCTCGACAAGATCGACCTGATCGCCTTCTTCGCGCTGGTCGGCGTGGCGCTGTTCCTCACCTATCTGCTTGCGCGGCGCGGCCCACGAGGAGCGCGCGCAGCCCTCGACGGCACGGCGACGGCCCGCTGGCTCGGGATCGCGCTCGTCGCGGTGGGCGTCCTGCCCGCGCTCGCCCAGGAGCAGGGGACGCTCGTGCGCCTCGCCGACGCCGGGCTCTCGGACGTCCTCGCCCCGGCCTACCCGGACCTCGGGTGGGGATGGATCGTCGCGGGGATCAGCGTGACGTTCGTGGTCCCGGCACTGCGGAAGGCGTCGCGTCGGGGGCGTGACTGACGGGGAAGCCGCGCGACGTTCATCCGATCGTCGCGCAGGGGACCCGTGAACGTCGCCGAGCCGTGGGACGGCGTCGCTAGCGTCGCCAGCGACAACGCACCGGACCACCGGAAAGGGCACTTCGACGATGACCCTCACACTGACGCTCGTCCGCCACGGCCAGACCGTCCTCAACGCCCGCCGCCACCTGCAGGGCGCGTGCGACTCGCCGCTCACGCGGACGGGCCGAGCGGGGGTGCGCGTCACCGCGCAGCACCTCTCGCGCCACGACTTCGACGCCGCCTACTCCTCGCCCCAAGGGCGCGCCGTGCTCACGGCGATCGAGATCCTGCGCCACCACCCCGACCTGAGGCTCTCGGTCGACGAGGACCTGCGCGAGCTGTCCTTCGGCACGTTCGAGCGACGGCCCGAGAGAGAGCTCGACGCGGTCGTCCCCTGGAGCACCCTCGTGCCCGCTGTGCTCGCCGGCACCCACCCGGGCATCGGCGGGGGAGAGCCCGGTGCGGAGTTCATGGCGCGCGTACGGTCGGTCCTCGACCGCATCGTCGCGGCGCACGACGACGCGGCCGGCCCGGGCGCGGGCCGTGACGAGCACGTGCTCGTCGTGGGCCACGGGCTGACCCTCGGCGCGATGCTCGCGACGATCGACCCGGCCGGGCTCGTCGCGCTGCCCAACGCCTCGGTCTCGACGGTCGAGGTCTCGGGCGGCGTCGCACGCGTCGTCGCCGCGGGGATCGACGTCGCGGGGCACGGATCGCTCGCTGCACGGCCTGCCCCGGCCGCGGCCGCGGCGCCGCTGTCCGCCTGAGGTCCGCCGCGCGTCGGCCGGGTGCTCGGGGCACGCCCGTCGGGGCGGCTGCCGACCCGCCGCCGAACCACCCGGTGAGGCGTGCGTCACTCCTGCCCCGGGACGGGTGCCTCGGTCACCCGTCGTTCAGGTGCCCGACATGTCGGGCCACCTCCGGTTCACACCGGTTTCCTACGGTCCAGCGGAACCCCCACGACCGGGAAAGACCGGAGGAACCCGCATGTCCCTGACCAGACGACTCGCCGGCTGCGTCGCCGTGGTGTCGATCGGCCTCACGACGGCCGTCGGCACCGCGGCGTCCGCGACGGTCGGCGCACCGACAGCGCCGACGGCCCTGTCGACCCTGTCGGCTCTGCCCCAGGCTGCCGCGAGCACGCCGTTCCCGCTCTTCGTCTCCGAGCTCGCCCCGGACAACACCGGCGTCGACGACTTCGAGTACGTCGAGCTCTTCAACCGTTCGGGCGCGCCGGTGGACCTGACGGCCGCGGGCATCGGGCTCGCGTACACGTACGCCGACTCGGACGAGCGCTCGCGCGACGTGCCGCTGAGCATCCCGGCGGGCACGGTCGTGCCGGCCGGGCAGGCCGTGGTCCTGTGGCTCGACTACACGTCGGGCAACGTCGACACCTCGGTCCGCACCGAGCAGGACTTCCGCGACCACTACGCCGCCGCGGGCGCGACGGCGAGCGACTACCAGCTCGTGCGCGTGAGCGGCCAGGCGGGCATGGCCAACGGCGGGGACCGTGGCATCCGTGTCCTCGGGCCCGACGGCGCGTCCCCCACCTGGTCGTTCTGCCCGGCCGGGTCCGTCGCGGCCGGGCGCACGGTGCACTTCCGGGTGCCGGGCGAGGGCTCGGCGTCGGCGGGGCTGCTCGAGGCGAAGGGCGTCCCGTCGCCGGGGGTCGTCGCGCCCGAGGCGCTGGTCCCACCCGTCACGCCCGACCCGGAGCCCACCCCCGAGCCGACGGACACACCGACCGAGCCGACCGAGCCCACGCCCGGCCCGAGCGAGACCCCGACCGACCCGCCCACGACCGAGCCGGCTCCCGGGAACGGCGCGCACCTGCAGGTGACCGAGCTGCTGCCCGACTCGTCCAACGTCGGCACGGGCGACGGCTACGAGTTCGTCGAGCTGTACAACGCGTCGAGCACCCCGGTGGACTTCGACGACTACACGCTGAACTATCTCTACCCGCTCGACGACCTGACCAACAGCCAGGTCGTGGAGTGGCCGGCCGTGCCGGGCGACGTCGTCGTGCCCGCGGGCGGGACGCTCGTGCTGTGGGTCAAGAACGGCCAGAACGACCACCTGACCGGGGCCGACTTCAACGCGAAGCTCGGCACCCACCTGGTGACCGGGACCGACCTGGTGGAGATCCGCTCGGGCGGCATGGCCAACGGGTCGCCCCGTGGGCTGGAGATCACGACCCGCACCGGCTTCGCGCTCAACCGTGCCTACTACAACCTGGGCGGCGCCAAGGACCCGGTCGCCGACAGGGGCATCCAGTACGCGGCCGACGCGGCCGACGCCATGGTCCAGCGCAAGATCGGTGTGAGCGCCGCGACGCCCGGCGCGGTCTCGGCCGCGCAGAAGCCCGCCGCGCCCGTCGAGGTCCCGGCCGACACGGTAGCGCCGACGGTCACGGACGGGACCCCGGCGCAGGTCGACCCGGCCGACGAGCTCGCGATCGAGGCGACCGTGACCGACGACGCCCAGGTGCGCTCGGTGCGGCTGCTGCTGCGCAGCGACGTCGACGCCGACCACCAGCGGATCGACCTGACGGCGGGCCTCGCCGCGGACGGGTCCGGTGCCCGGACGGCGTTCCGGCACGCGATCCACCCGGCCGACCTCACGGGCAAGCGCTGGTACGAGTACGTGCTCGTCGCCTCCGACGGCACGCACGAGACCCGCACGACCCCGCGCCGGATCGAGATCACGGGGGTCGACACCGCGCCCGTGCGCCTGAACGTGGACGAGGGCGAGTTCGTCACGGGAGCGACGTCCGTCGCGGCGGCGGGCGACACCTACCCGAGCCCGCTGTCGCTCACGATCGACGGCGCGAGCGTCGCCCCCGTCGCCCCCGCGCTCGAGGACGAGCCCGTCTTCGCGTTCGAGGCGGGCGGCGTCAACACCTTCTTCCGCAACGGCGTGCTGTCGGGCGGCGAGGTGCTGAACATCTTCGACGACGGCATCTACGAGGGCTACGAGACGATCGCGACCGACGTCCCGCTGCGCATGGTGCGCCAGGGCGACGAGCTCGTCGTGAGCGTCTACGCGGGCACCAAGGCCGCCCCGGAGATCGACCCCGACGAGAACAACGACGACTTCCAGATCAAGAACCTTCGCCTGGTCCTGCCGGACGGCCGCACGCTGCGCCCCGCCGGGTACGACGACCCGACCAAGGTCCTCCAGATGGGGGACAGCGTCGGCAAGCTCGACTTCTTCGACGCCCGCTTCACGCTCCCGGACGACGCCTTCACCGCGGTGTCCCACGCCTGGGACACCACGGCCGTGGCCGACGGCGAGCACACGGTCGCCGCGACCGACGGCACCGACTCCGCGCGGGCCGCCGTGGTCGTCGACAACACGAGCCCGGTCATCACGACCGACGCCGTGGACGGCACGGACTACCGCGGCGAGTTCACGCTCGACGCGTCCGCGACCGACGCGGGATCGGGGCTCGCATCGCTCGTCGCGACGCTCGACGGCCAGGTCGTCACGCTCCCGTACGCGACGTCCTCGCTCGTCCTGCCCGACGGCGAGCACACCTTCGCGCTGACCGCGCGCGACGTCGTCGGGAACCGGAGCGAGCGGACCGTGACCTTCACGACCCCCGTCGAGAACCCCGGTTCCGAGGCCGTCTCGCCCGCGGGCGGTACGACGGTCGAGGGCGACGAGGTCGAGCTGCGCGCCAAGGTCACCGACCCGAGCGGCGACCGCCTCGACGTCTCGTTCCGCGAGGGCTACCGGCTCGACGACGAGGACGCGGCGGTCGTGACGACGTCGGGCACGACGCGCGTCGCCGCCGACGCAGCGCTCGCCCTGCCCGGACCCGGCGCCCGCGACACGGCACGTGCAGACGGCGCGACCACGTCGTCGGACGCCGAGTTCCCCTACCGGACCTACCAGGTCACGATCCCCGAGGACGCGGGCGAGGACTACACGACCCGCCTCACCTGGGAGGGGTCGGCCAACGCCGACGCCAAGGTGCTCCTGTACGTGCTCGACACCGCCACGGGCGACTGGGAGGAGGTCGACCGGCACGTCACCGCGGCCGGGGCGACCGAGCCCGAGGCGTTCACCCTCGACGCGACCGTCCCCGCGAAGGACCACGTGCTCGACGGGGTCCTCACGGTGCTCGTGCAGCACTCCGAGGGCTTCGCGGGCGAGGACCTCTCGACGCGCGAGACGCCCGTGATCCCGAACCACCCCGAGGACACGCCGCGCTCGTCGTACGACTTCACGCTCGGCTGGGAGTCCGACACCCAGTACTACAACGACTCGTACTACGACCGTCAGCTCGACATCCACGACTACTTCCTCGACCAGCGGGACGACGTCAACCTGCAGTACGTCTTCCACACGGGCGACATCGTGGACAACCACACCCAGCCCCACCAGTGGGCCAACGCGGACGCGGCCTACTCGATGCTCGACGACGCCGCACTGCCCTACGGGGTGCTCGCGGGCAACCACGACGTGGGCCACAAGGAGATCGACTACGGGCCGTACTCGCAGCTCTTCGGCGAGGCCCGCTACGCGGCCAACCCCTGGTACGGCGGCTCCTACCAGGACAACCGTGGGCACTACGACCTGATCACCGCAGGTGGCATCGACTTCCTCATGCTCTACATGGGCTGGGGGCCGGGCGACGACGAGATCGCGTGGATGAACGAGGTCCTCGCGCGCTACCCCGAGCGCGAGGCGATCATCAACCTGCACGAGTACATGCTCACGACCGGTGGCCTGGGCCCCGTGCCGCAGCGCATCTACGACGAGGTCGTGGCGACCAACCCGAACGTCAAGATGGTCTTCTCGGGCCACTACCACGACGCGTTCACGCGGGTCGACGCGTTCGACGACGACGGGGACGGCGTGACCGACCGCTCGGTCCACCAGATCCTCTTCGACTACCAGGGTCTCCCCGAGGGCGGCCAGTCGTTCCTGCGCCTGCTCCAGTTCGACAACCAGGGGCGGACGGTCCACGCCCGGACGTACTCGCCGCACCTCGACCGGTACGGGTCCGACGACCCGTCGCTCGCCCCCGAGCACCAGGACTTCGTGATCCCGTACGCGGCGCTCGGCATCGAGCCGCGGACCAAGACCCTCACGTCGGACGCGTTCACCGCCGAGGTCCTCATGACGCGGTCCATCGCCGAGTTCGACGACGTCGAGAGCGGCACCGAGCTGTCCGCGACCTGGCACCGCCCCGGCGCGGGCGAGCACGGCTGGTACGTCGTGACCGCCGACCCGTACGGCGGCACGGACTCCTCGGAGGTGTACCTGGTGAACTTCGCCGAGGTCACCGGCGGCGACGGCGACGGTGACGGTGACGGCGGTTCGTCGGGCGGCACGGGCGGTTCGGGCGGTTCAGGCGGCGGGGGAGCCGGTGGCTCGACCACCGACCAGGCCACGGGATCCGGCACCGGCGGGAGCGCAGGAAGCGGCACCCGGCTGCCCGCGACCGGGACCCAGGTGGGTCTCCTCGTCGGGCTCGCGCTGCTGCTCGTCGCGGGCGGCGGGGTGCTCGTCGCGCGCACCCGGCGCACGGCGAGCGCCCCCGCGAGCGGCGCGGGGGACACGGGCGACGACGCGTCATAGCGCGCGCCACGCCCACGCCCGACGGCGCCGCTCCCCTCCCCGGGGGAGCGGCGCCGTCGTCCCGTCGCACGGGAAGGGAGGCGTCGCGCGCCACCGCGGGAGCCGCGACCTGTTGCGCACGTTCCCAGCATGCCTACCATCGGAAGGATGGGACTCTGGGGGAGGGCAGCCCGCAGGGGTGCACTGGGGAGCGTCGACGCGATGGCACAGGACACGAAGGACGAGAACGACCACGGGCTCGTGGCAGCCCTCCTGGCCGGGGGGCCGCAACCGGTCGCGCGCTACACGCTCGACGTCCCCACCGGTCGGTGGTGGTGGTCCGACGAGCTGTTCGAGATGCACGGGTTCGCGCCCCACGAGGTCGTCCCGACGACCCAGCTCATGCTCGCCCACAAGCATCCCGACGACGTCACCCGCGTCGCGGGGATCCTCGCCGACGTCACCCGCACCGGAGCGCCGTTCAGCGGCATCCACCGGATCATCGACGCCGCCGGGCGGACCCGGGTCCTCGGGGTGGTCGGTCAGGGCGACGTCGACCCGGCGACCGGTGAGGTCACTCGGGTCACGGGCTACTTCATGGACCTCACGGACTCGCAAGAGGCCTTCGCCCAGGAGCACGCCACGCAGGCGGTCTCGGCGTCCGCAGCCCGCAGGGCGACGATCGAACAGGCCAAGGGGGCGCTCATGGTCGTCTACGGCCTCGACGACGCCGAGGCGTTCGAGGTCCTGCGGCACCACTCGTCGATCACCAACGAGCCGGTGCGCGAGCTGGCTGCTCGCTTCCTGGCGAGCATCGCAGGCGGTCACGACGGCGCGTCGCTCACGCGCGAGGACGTGGACCACTTCTTCGAGACTCCCCGGCCGTCGACGCGGGCGAGCCAGGCGGGCTGACGCGGGCGAGCCAGGCGGGCTAGGGGCGCTTCGCCGTCGGGCTGCCGTCGCCGGAGGGCGTGCCGCCGGCGGAGGACGCGCGTCGCGAGAGCGCGACGTCCCCCAGTATCACGGCGAGCAGCACGCCGTTCGAGACCCAGTTGATCGCGAGCGGCGACAGCACCGGGTACGAGAGGTAGAGCAGGCCCAGCGCCAGGACGCCGGCGACGTGCGGCACCGACCACGACCCACCCGTCGCACGCCGGAACAGCGTGTTCCCCACGAGGTAGACCATGCCCGCACCGCAGATCAGCCCGGCCGTCCACGGGTCGGAGTGCCCCGCGTCCTCGTGGCCCAGGGGATGCAGCAGCACGATCTCGTCCGCGACCGCCGTGAGCACGATGCCGACCACGAGCAGGTACGGGACGTACGTGTACGCCGTCTGCGCGATCATGCCGGGCGAGTCGGACCCCGCGAAGAACGCCGTCGCCCGCCGCTCGGAGCGGTCGAAGTACAGCAGCCACATCAGGACCGTGGACGCGAAGGCCGCGAGGAACGCGAGGAGCACCGTGCCCGTCAGCTCGAGCTCCCCGAACGCGGTCCCCGTGACGATGATCGACTCGCCCAGGCTGATGATGATGAACAGGCCCACGCGCTCGGCCATGTGCCCGCCGCGCACGACCCACGTCGCGGGGTCGGTGGGCCCCAGCACGGGGACCCGGAACAGCGCGCGGGGCCCCGCGTAGTCGACGAGCACTGCCGTGACCCACAGGAGCAGGCGCCACGACTCGTCCGGGGCCAGGGCACCCGCGAGCCACAGGATCCCCGAGGACACCTGCCACACCGTGATGCGCACGAAGTTCGTGCCGTTCTCCGGCCAGTGCCGGTGGAGCGCGTACGCCGTCCACGCCGAGCGTCCCACCTGGATCGCGACGAACGTCCCCGCGAACAGCAGCGCCTTGTCGCCGAACGCCTCGGGGATCGCGCTCGACATGAGCAGCCCCAGCAGCATGAGGGCGATCAGCAGGGTTCGCACGGGCGTGCGTTCGGGGTCGAGCCAGTTGGTGACCCACGTCGTGTCGATCCACAGGTACCAGACCGCGGCCCCCAGGATGAGCGTCTGGACCAGGGTCGTGCCGTCGGGGTGGGCGATGAGCGAGTGCGAGAGCTGGGTGACCGCGAAGACGAACACCAGGTCGAAGAACAGCTCGATGTAGCCGACCTTGTCCGAGTCGTGGCCGCGGCCGTGGCGCAGCACGTCGATACGCATGCCCCAGGAGCCGGGCGGGCCGGAGGGGGCCGTGCGGGGCGCGGCGGCGGTCATGGTCGCGATCCTCGCACGCGGGGCACGCGGCGGCGCGGGGTACCGGTTGACGCGCACGACGACGTGGCCGGGCGGGCCGGGCCGGGCGCCTCAGGTCGCGGTGTACGGCTTGCTGGGCCAGTACGCCCACTCCGCGAAGTCCGCGACGCGGCCGTCGTCCGCGAACCGCAGGATCCACAGGTCGCGGTACTCCTGCGGCGTCGGCCCGCTGTAGCGGACCTCGACCCGCACGACGGCGGCGAGCCCGTCGACCGCGACGGGCTGGGCCGTCATGGTGAACGTCTCCCCGGCGTCGGCGAGCCAGAAGTCGCGGATCGCGTCGTGCCCTCGCAGCGGGTCGTCGTAGGGCGACCGCGCATAGGTGGCGTCCTCGGTGAAGAGCGACGCGACGGCCCCCCGGTCCTCGCCGCGCCAGGCCGCCTCGTAGGCGGCGACCCAGCTCATGACGGACTCGCGGTCCATGCGTACCTCCGGGGGTGGGGTCCGGCCGGTCGAGGTCCTGTGGGGACC
>NZ_JBHUAD010000080.1:0-15731 GCF_042789955.1 Oerskovia sp. NPDC056781 | reverse complement strand
CTGGACTCCGGGCCTTCGTCGTTCCCGCCCCCGCTGCGCCTGCCGACGGTGACGTCCCCGCCCGTCGAGGGCGACCGCAGCGCACGAGGGTGACGACGTCGTTCCCTCGCCTGCGACCGCCCTATGCGGGTCCCCCCTTCCGGTGTCACGATGAGGGTCCTGCACCCCCAGCGTCGGAGGTCGTCGTCATGGCAGAGGAGCCGATCGTCATCGTCGGAGGCGGCCTGGCGGCCGCGAAGGCCGCCGAGTCCCTGCGGACCGAGGGGTACGACGGCGACCTCGTGGTCGTCTCGAGCGAGCCGCACCGGCCTTACGAACGTCCGCCGCTCTCGAAGGACTACCTGCGCGGCGAGGCCGAGCGCGACGTCCTGTTCCCCCTGTCGGAGGAGTGGTACGCCGACCACCACGTCGACCTGCGGATCGCGACACGGGCCGCGGGGATCGACGTCGACGCGCACTCCCTCACGCTGATCGACGGGACGTCGCTGCCCTACGCGCGCCTGCTCCTCGCGACCGGCTCGACGCCGCGTTCGTTCGCGGTGCCCGGCGCCGATCTCCAGGGCGTGCACTACCTGCGCACGATCGAGCACGCCGACCTGCTCGCCGCGACGCTCGAGGCCTCGGCCCGCGAGGGCGCGGGACGGCTCGCCGTCGTGGGTGACGGGTGGATCGGGATGGAGGTCGCGGCCTCGGCGCGCAGCCTCGGCCTGGACGTGACGGTCGTCGGGCGCGGCGTGCACCCCCTCGGGCGCGTGCTGGGCCCGCTGCTGGGCGAGATGTACGGCAAGGTCCACGCGGACCACGACGTGCACCTGCACCGCAACGCCCAGGTCGTGGGGATCACGGGCAGCGAGGGGCGGGTCACAGGGCTCGACGTCGCGGACGGGACGCACGTGGCCGCCGACGTCGTCGTGGTCGGCGTGGGCGTCACGCCCAACGTCGGCTTCGCGGAGGCCGCGGGGATCGACCTGCGCGACGCGAGCCTGGGCGGTGGCCTGGCCGTCGACGCGACCCTACGGACGTCTGCCCCGGACGTGTGGGCGGCGGGAGACATCGCGAGCGTCCCCTCGCTGCGCTACGGCCGCCCCCTGCGGGTCGAGCACTGGGCCGTGGCCCTGGAGACCGGGCCGCACGCGGCGCGCGCCATGCTGGGCTCGCGCGAGCCCTACGACAAGCTGCCCTACTTCTTCTCCGACCAGTACGACGTGGGCATGGAGTACCTGGGGTTCGTCGAGGACCCGGCCGGGACCGAGGTGGTCGTGAGCGGGTCCCTCGAGGACCACGAGCTCGTCGCGTTCTGGGTGGCGGGCGACCGGGTGCAGGCCGGCATGACGGTCAACGTCTGGGAGCAGATGGAGCGCGTCGAGGAGGTCGTCCGGTCCGCCGGGCCGGTCGACCGGGACGCCCTGGCGGCGTTCCGCGCCTGACCGGCCCGGCGAGACCCCGGGACCGGTAAGGGTCGGCCCCGCACCGCCCCTACGGCACCTCCCGCTCCGCCTGCCCGACGTACTGGCTGAGCGGCCGGATGAGGGCGTTCGCGGACCGCTGCTCGACGACGTGCGCGGTCCAGCCCACGACGCGCGCCGCGACGAACAGGGGCGTGAACGTGGGGGTGTCGAAGCCCATGAGGTGGTAGGCGGGGCCGGTCGGGTAGTCGAGGTTCGGCAGGATGCCCTTGCGCTCGGTCATCGCCGCCTCGAGCGCGTCGTAGAGCGCGTCGAGCGCGGTCGCCTCGTCGGTCCCGAGGTGCGCGACGAGGTCGTCGAGCGTCGTCTTCATGGTCGGGACGCGGGAGTCGCCGTGCTTGTAGACGCGGTGGCCGAAGCCCATGATCTTGCGCTTGTCGGCCAGCGCCTCGTCGAGCCAGGCGGCGGCCCGGTCGGCCGTCCCGATCTCGGCGAAGGTCGCCATGACGGCCTCGTTCGCGCCGCCGTGCAGGGCTCCCTTGAGGGCGCCGATCGCGCCCGTGACGGCCGAGTGCAGGTCGGACAGCGTCGAGGTGATGACGCGGGCCGTGAAGGTCGAGGCGTTGAACGAGTGCTCGGCGTACAGGATCATCGACACCTCGAAAGCCCGTACGACGCACTCGTCGGGCACCTCGCCGAAGGTCATGTGGAGGAAGTTCTCGGCGTAGCCCAGGTCCTCGTCGGGGTCGACGATCTGCTGGCCGCGGCGTCGGCGCTGGTCGAGGGCGACGACGGCGGGCAGCATCGCCCACAGGCGCAGCGCCTTGGCGTGCTCGGCCTCGGGGGACGAGTCCTCGGCGGTCGGGTCGTGCGCGCCGAGGACCGACACCGCGGTGCGGCACACGTCCATGGGGTGGCAGGTCGTGGGGAGCTCGAGGATCGCGTTGCGCACGGCGCCCGGCAGCGCACGGTGGGCGCGCTCGACGGCGGTCTGCTCGGCGAGCTGCTCGGGCGTGGGCAGCTCGCCGTGCCACAGCAGGTAGACGACCTCCTCGAAGCTCTTGCGCGCTGCGAGCTCCTGCACGGGGTAGCCCCGGTAGAGCAGCGAGTTCGTGTCGGGGTTGACCTTGGAGACCGACGTCGTGTCGACGACGACGCCCGCGAGGCCCTTGCGGATCTCGGGGGACGCGGCCGGGGCCGCGGCTCCCGGGGTGGTCGCGGGCGTCCCGACGCTGGGGGTGCTGGTGGTCATGTGCTCACTCCTTCGTGATGCGGGGTCGTGCTGCGGCAGTCCTGGGCGCCCTACGGCCGGTAGGTGAAGATCTCGGTGTCGAAGTGGTTGTAGCCGGCGTAGTCCACCAGCTCGTACAGCCGCGCGCGGGTCTGCATCTCACCGACCACCCCGTCCTGCGTGCCGGTCTCCCGGATCATGTCCAGCGTGCGCTCCGCAGCCCCCATCGCGCTACGCAGGAGGGTCACGGGGTAGATGACGATCTGCACGCCGGCCGCCGCGAGCTGGTCGCGGGTGAACAGCTCGGACTTGCCGAACTCGGTCATGTTGGCGAGCACGGGCACGTCGACGGCAGCGGCCACGGCCTCGAACTCGGCGAGGTCGCGCATGGCCTCGGGGAAGATCGCGTCGGCGCCCGCGTCGACGAGCGCCTTGGCGCGGTCGATCGCGGTCGCCAGCCCCGCGGCGCCGTCCAGGCTCGCGCGCACGTCGGTGCGGGCCATGACCAGGAAGTTCGGGTCGCGCCGGGCGTCGACCGCGGCACGGATCCGCTTGGTGGCGGTCTCGAGGTCGACGGTCGCCTTGCCGTCGAGGTGGCCGCACCGCTTGGGGTTGACCTGGTCCTCGATGTGGCAGCCCGCGACGCCCGCGTCCTCGAGCGTCTGGACGGTGCGCGCGACGTTCATGGGTTCGCCGAAGCCGGTGTCGGCGTCCACGAGCGCGGGCAGGTTCGTCATGCGCGCGATCTGCCCGGAACGGGTCGCGACCTCGGTGAGCGTCGTGAGGCCGATGTCCGGCAGGCCCAGGTCCGCCGAGATCACGGCCCCCGAGATGTACACGCCGTCGAAGCCCTTGTCCTCGACGAGGCGCGCGGAGAGCGGGTTGAACGCGCCGGGGAGCTGGAGCAGCTCGCCGGCCGCGAGCCGGGCGCGCAGCGCCGCCCGCTTGTCCGACGGCGTCACGTGCGAGTACAGCATCAGTTGCCTCCTGCGGTGGTCGAGCCGGTGGGGTCGTCGGTCGCCTCGTGCATGGTCCAGCCCGCGGCGCCCTCGCCGGGGCCGGCCTCGCCGGGACCCCCTGCGTCCGTGGCGTCGAGGCGGCCCAGCTCGAAGATGCCCGTGGGCACCGGGACCGTGTCCAGCAGCCCGGGCCGCGCGACGATCGAGAGCTCGCGCACCTCGGCGGGCGTGAGCGACGGGAGCCGCTGCGCGAGGTCGAGGAAGCGCTCGATCTCGGCGGGCTCGAGCACGCCCTCGGCGAGCAGCCTGAACTTGGCGACGTACTGTGCCCGGGCGAAGGGGCGCGCGCCGAGCGGGTGCGCGTCGGCGACGGCGATCTCGCGGACGATCCGCCCGCCGTCGGCCAGCTCGATCTCGACGCGACCGCCGAACGCCTTCTCGGCCGGGTCGACCGAGTGGTAGCGACGCGTCCACCCGGGGTCCTCGGCCGTGGTGACCTTGCCCCACAGCGCGACCGTGTCGGCGCGGCCCGCGCGCTCGGGTGTGTAGGAGTCGACGTGGTGCCACCCGCCGTCCTGGAGCGCGACCGCGAAGATGTACGGGATGGAGTGGTCGAGCGTCTCGCGCGAGGCGGTCGGGTCGTACTTCTGCGGGTCGTTCGCGCCCGAGCCGATCACGTAGTGCGTGTGGTGGCTCGTGTGGATCACGATGTTCGCGATGTTGTCCGGGTCCGCGAGCCACGGGTGCTCGGCGTGCAGCGCGCGCGCCAGGTCGATGAGCGCCTGCGACTGGTACTCCGCCGAGTGCTCCTTGGTGTAGGTGTCGAGGATCGCGGTCTTGGGTTCACCGGGCGACGGCAGCACGACGTCGTAGCGTCCCTCGGGGCCGTCCAGCAGCCACGCGATCACGCCGTCCTCACCCTCGTAGATCGGCTCGGGCGACGTCTGCCCGCGCATCGCGCGGTCCACGGCCTCGACCGCGACCTTGCCTGCGAGGGCGGGCGCGTACGCCTTCCACGTCGAGATCTGTCCCTTGCGGGACTGCCGCGTCGCGGTCGTGGTGTGCAGGGCCTGGCCGATCGCCTGGAAGATCGTGGTCGTGTCGAGCCCGAGCAGGGTCCCGATCCCGGCCGCGGCCGACGGGCCGAGGTGCGCGACGTGGTCGATCTTGTGCGCGTGCAGGCTGATGGCACGCACCAGGTCCACCTGGATCTCGTAGCCCGTCGCGATGCCGCGCACGAGCGCCGCCCCGTCGCAGCCCGCGTGCTGGGCGACCGCGAGGATCGGTGGGATGTTGTCCCCCGGGTGCGAGTACTCGGCCGCGAGGAACGTGTCGTGGTAGTCGAGCTCGCGGACCGCGACACCGTTGGCCCAGGCTGCCCACTCGGGGCTCGTACGGGTCGTGAGCGGCGTCCCGAAGACCGTCGCACCCGGCTCGTACGGGTGCGCGAGGGCCTGCCCGCGGGCAGCGACGGCGGGGGCGCGCGTGAGGCTCGCTGCCGCGACGGCCGCGTTGTCGATCACGCGGTTGACGATCATGTCGACGACCTCGTCCGGCACCTCGACCGGGTCGGTCGCGAGCTCGGCGAGCTTCCAGGCGAGCTGGTCTTTGCGGGCGAGGTTCTCCGCGGAGCGGTGGGTCCGCAGGTGGTGGGTCGTGGGCATCGGTGCCTCCGGTGGTCTGGTGCGGTGCGTCGGGGTGCGTCGGTCGTGCTCCCTGCCCGACGGCGTCGCGTGGGCCGTGGTGGCCGGTCGCGGTCGGCGTGGGGCCAGGTGCGCAGCGTGGTCAGCCGGGCGGCGGGCTCACCTGCTCGCCGAGGGCCCTGGCGGCCATGGCGCCGCTGCGTTCGATGTGCTCGCGCATGGCGCGTTCGGCCGCGTCCGGGTCGCCGCTCGCGATGGCGGACGCGACCTCACGGTGCTCGTCGACGTGGTCGGTGGTCCCGACGCGCTCGCGCGCGGACAGCGAACGGTAGCGGTCGACGTGCCCGCGGATCTGACGCAGCAGCTCGGAGCACCACCGGTTGTCGGCGAGGGTCGCGATCTGGCCGTGGAACTGGGCGCCGATGCGCAGGACCTCGTCCTCGTGGTCGCGCACGGCGTCCATGAGGTCGACGAGGCGGGAGAGACGGGCGACGTCGGCAGGCCGCGCACGTTCGCACGCGTCCCGGGCGAGCAGTCCTTCCAGGCGGGCCCGGACGTCGTACACGCGGTGCAGGTCGGTGACCGCGAGGGGCGCGACGCGCACCCCCCCGGTCGGCTGCTCGACCACGAGGGCTTCGGCCTGCAGGAGGCGCAGGGCTTCGCGGACGGGGGTGCGGCTCACGCCGAGCTGGGCCGAGAGGACGGGTTCGGTGAGCCGGGCGTCGGCCTCGAGCGTGCCGTCGATGATGCGCTGACGCAGGAGGTCGTAGACCGCGCGGGCCCCGGACTGGCGGCGGACGACGGCGAGTGGCTCGTCGCGGGGCGGGGACGACGTCGTCGGGGCGCTGACCATGCGGTCATCGTGCCACACCCTCTGCGTACTTGTATACAACTCTGCTTCAGGTTGCGTCCACACGTCCACAGCCCGCCCGGTGGAAGGAGGCCCTCCCCTCTCTGACCGCGTCGACCTTCTCCGCCGCCCGGGGTGACTAGCAGCCGTCGGCCGAGGGCGTGCCCAGGGGGACGTCGTCATCGAGCGGCCGCATCCGTTCGGCGAGCTCGTGGTGCCAGACCGCGAGGCCCTCGAGCAGCACGGCTCGTCGCTCGACCCACGACCCCGCGCCCTGCCCCGACCACAGCGGAGGGTAGACGCTCAGCCCCATGTCCGGCGGCAGCGCCTCGACGTCCCGCTCCCAGCCCGGCCACCGCAGGTCCGCGACGTACTCGCCGAGCCCGCCGCTGACCGCCCACTCGGTGAACGCTCCCTGCCCGAACCCCAGGCAGTGCCACTCGAGCGTGTCGGGCGCGAAGTAGTGCACGTCGCCCAGCGGCCCGGGAAGCCCGCCGCCGTTGACCGCGAACGTCCCGCCGAGCACGTCGAACGCGACCACGAGTCGCTGCGGCGCGACGCTGCCCTCGGCCGGGTCGCCGAGCCCGTTGATCGTGGCGAGGTCGGGCAGGCCGTAGGCGCCGCCGCCGAGGAGCCGCAGCCAGCCGTGGTCGACCAGCACTCCCCCGGTGTGGAGCGCAAGCGCTCCCAAGGTCGAGCGGGTCGTGATCTGGAGGCGGTACAGGACCTCGGGGGCCCACTCGGGGGGCGCGAGGACCTCGACGCCCGGCCGCTGGAACATCCGCGCGAGCGTGGGCCAGGCAGGTTCCTCGACCTGCGTGAGATCCACCACCGTCCTGATGCCCATGATCGGGGATCATGCCATGGACGGCAGTGAATTCCGACACCTCACGGAGAATCCGTTACCGGATCCGCCCCATGTGTGCATCTTTTCCGGACTTTCCTGGCGAACAAACCCCGGAATTCCGCCGAAAACCACCCGACGGACAGTCCATCTGACGAGACTAGCGCTCGACGGCCCTGGCCTGGACGGCCGCAGTCTCGAGCTCCACGAGGGGCCCGTTCATCAGGTCCTCGACGTCGTCGGCGTCGCTCGCGACGGCCCGGCGCCGCCCCGACACGGCCGCGTAGCCGAGCCCGACCACGACGGCCCCGCCCACCACGTTGCCCAGCCCGACGAACAGCATGTTGCGCCCGAACTCGCCCCAGTTCGTGAGCGCCCCGGGGCTGAAGAGCCCGATGCTGAACGTCGTCATGTTCGCGACGACGTGCTCGAACCCCGAGGAGATGAACGCGAAGATCGCCCAGAAGATGACGATCGCCTTGCCCGCCTCGGAGCGGAGACGCCCGCACGCCCAGATCGCGGCGCAGACCAGGATGTTGCACAGGACGCCGCGGAAGAAGAGCTGGGTGCCGGACTCGTGCCCCTTGCCCGCGAGCATCGACGCGATCATCTCGCCCGCAGCGGCGTTGGTGTGCAGGATGCCGGACTGCACGACCATCCAGCCGAAGAGCATGGACCCGACCAGGTTCCCGCCGAAGCAGAACAGCAGCGTCCCGACGGCGGAGCGCACCGGGATCGTCCGGGTCACCGCTCCCTGGGTCAGGATCATCATGGCCGAGGTGCTGAGCTCGGCCCCCGCGAAGACGACGAGGGTCAGCGCGACCGAGAACACGCCGCCGGCGACGAGCCTCTCGGCCGGGGCTCCTGCCGCGAGGAACGGGCCGGCGGTTGCGACCATGAGGACCACCCCGACGCCGATGTAGGCGCCCGCGAGCATCGCGGCCACGAGGTAGCGCCACGGGTGTCGGGCGCCCTCGACCTTGGTGCGAGCTGCACGGGACTGCTCGGTCAGGTTCTCGGAGAGGCTCAGCACCCTCTCATGATCCCCCCCTTCCATCTAAGGTCGCGCCGAGGGTCGTCAGGTGGAACGCGCGGTCTCAGTCCGCGCTCCTCGCCGCCCCCTTACCCGAACGTGAACGTGAAGACCTGCATCCCGGCGGGCACGTCGAGCTCGACGGTCCCCTCGCTCGGCGCGTTCCCCTCCAGCACGGGGTAGAGCGTCGGGTTCCCCGAGACGGCGATCTCGCGCCGTTCGACGACCTTCCCCGCCGCGTCCCGCACCGTCGCGGTGACGGTTCCTTCCCCGCCCAGGACGCTGAACACGTCGGTGCCGCGGTACGCCAGGCGTACGCGGGCGCCGTCGGACACCGCGGTGGCGCCCTGGAAGTCGACGTCCCACGTCCCGCCCAGCGAGAACGTGTCGGGAGCCTGCTCGTCGGCGAGCGTGAAGCCCTGCTCGCCCGCGGCGTAGCGCGGCTCGCCCGCGTAGTTGCCCACCTTGCCCACCGAGAGATAGGTCTCGGGGGTCGTCGACCCGTCGGGGGTGCCGTCCTCGACGGAGGTCGCTCCCGGCAGGCTCACGCCCGGGTTCGCGTCCGCGAGGAGCTCGCGGATCAGCCCCTCGGTGTCCTCGTACCCGCCCTCGCCGAACCGGATGTGCCGCACGGTCCCGTCGGCGTCGACCAGGTACTGCGCGGGCCAGTACCGGTTCCGGTACGCGGTCCACGTCGCGTAGGAGTTGTCCTGCGCGACCGGGTACGTGACGCCGAGGTCCTCGGCGCCCGCGACGACGTTGCGCGTCTCCCGCTCGAACGCGAACTCGGGCGTGTGCACGCCGATGACCTCGAAGCCCTCGCCCACGTCCTTGTACTGCTCGTACCAGGCGTCGACGTGGGGGATCGCGCGCTGGCAGTTGATGCAGGAGTAGGCCCAGAAGTCGACGAGGACGACCTTGCCCCGCAGGTCGTCGAGCGCGAGCGGTTGGTCGCCAGGAGTGTTGAACCACGTGTCGATCCCGCGCAGCGCGGGGGCGGGCCCGCAGTCCTCGAGCTCGGGCGCACCGTTCGAGCAGTTCGACAGCTCACGGTTCTCGTCCGTGACGATCCCGCCGAGGTCGAGCGCCTCGCGCACCGCCCCGGACGCGTCGACGCGCTCCTGGAGGCTGCCCGTGTAGTCGGGCAGCGCGCGCTGGAGGTAGGCGGGAAGGTTGAACGCGAGCCCGACGGCGAGCGCGATCATGACCACGCCACCGGCCACGCGGATCCCGCGCGTGTGACGCTGGAAGGCCTTGACCCGCTCGGCCACCCGACGTCCCGCGAGCGCGAAGACCAGCAGCGGGACCGCGGCTCCGACCGCGAACGACACCGTGAGCGCGACCGTCTCCGGCCCGATGTTCCCCGTCGCGCCCGCGACCGTGATCGCCGCGAGGACCGGCCCCGCGCACGGGACGTACAGGACCCCGAGGCCCAGGCCCAGCACGAACGCCCCGCGGTCCTGGCTGCGCGCCCCGCGACGCGAACCCAGTGCCGCGATCTTCTGGAACGGCCGCTCGAGCACCTCCTCGAACCGGGGGACGATCATGCCCACGCCGATGACCGCGAGCAGCGTCAGCCCCACCCAGCGCAGCAGGTCCTGCGGGAGCCCGAGCGCCCCGAGGAGCAGCGACCCGAGCAGCGTGAACACGCTGAAGCTCACGACGAGCCCGGCGATCACGAGGTAGGGCCGCCACGAGCGGCGCGGGCCCCGGCGGCTGCCGTCGCCGTCGCCGCCCTTCCCCGCCCGACGGCGCCGCTCACCTCCCGCGGGCGGCGCACCGTCCGCCGTGGTCGGGTCGGACGTGCCACCCGGCGCCGCGTCGCCGGCCGGGCGGACCGCCGTGACGACCTGGCCGCGCGCACCGACCTGGACCGCGCCGGGGACGCCGACGAACAGCGAGGCGGTCGAGGCGCCCGACCCGGCTCCCGCCGAGGGCGACCGGTCCGCGGCGGGCGCTGCGCCGTCGGCGACGAGCGAGGGCGCAGCGGCCGCGGTGCCGCGGGCCCCCTGGACGCCGCCCGCGAAGAAGATCACGGGGAGCATCGGGAGGATGCACGGCGAGATGCCGGTGATGAGGCCACCGATCAGGCCGATGAGCACGAGGGTTTCCATGGCCGGGGTTCGGCACGACGGCGCGCACGGATGGGTCGTGCCGCTCGCCGGAAGTCCGACCCATCCACCTCGCCCCCGGCTCCGAACCTCTTGCGAGACGCCCCGCACCTGGCGGGACGACGACAACGAGGAGAGACCGATGAACGTTCGAACCCGTTCGTACGCCGTGGCCGGCGTCGCCGCCCTGGCGATCCTGGGCCTGACCGCCTGCAGCTCCGACCCGGACTCCGGCTCCGGGAGCGACTCGTCGAACGCGTCGGAGATGACGACGCCGTCCGACGACATGTCGCAGGAGGCCATGACCCCCGAGGTCGACCCCGTGGCGAACCTCGTCGGCCCCGGCTGTGCGGCCTACGCCGAGCAGGTCCCCGACGGCGCAGGCTCCGTGACCGGCATGTCGACCGACCCGGTCGCCGTCGCCGCGTCCAACAACCCGCTGCTCACGACCCTCACCGCCGCGGTGAGCGGGCAGCTCAACCCCGACGTGAACCTGGTCGACACGCTCAACGGCGGCGAGTTCACGGTGTTCGCGCCGGTCGACGACGCGTTCGCCAAGATCGACCCGGCGACCATCGAGAGCCTCAAGACCGACTCCGACACGCTGACCACGATCCTCACCTACCACGTGGTGCCCGGCCAGCTCACCCCGGACCAGGTCGTCGGCGAGCACGAGACCGTCGAGGGCGGGACCGTGACCGTCACGGGCTCGGGCGACGACCTCATGGTCAACGACGCCAAGGTGATCTGCGGCGGCGTCATGACGCAGAACGCCACGGTCTACCTCGTCGACACGGTCCTCATGCCGACCATGTGACCCCCGACGCCGGCCGCCGCGGTTGTCCCCGTGCCGCGGCGGTCGGCCCTCAGCGGTCCGCGGGGCCGCCCACGGGGACGACGAGCGAGGAGCCGGCCGCACCGGACGGGTTGCCCGGAGCGGCCGGCTCCTCTTCGTGCCCACCTGTCAACGGTGGGCTCGGCTCACCTCAGCGGCTCAGGCGTTCGCCCGACGACGTGCCCAGATGATGCCCGCGCCGCCACCGACGAGCAGCAGCGCCAGGAAGGCGGCCCCGCCGACGGTCGCCCCGGTGGCCGCGAGCGACGGGCCGGACGGCTTCTCTGCGCTCACCGGGGTCGCAGGACCCTCCAGCGGACCGGTCGCGGCCAGGACGCGCGGGTTCGCGCAGGCCTCCGTGGCCTCGGGGTAGCTGACGGTCGTCGACCAGCCCGGGTTGACCTCGAACAGGACCTCGACGCCCGACCTGGTCCACGCGTAGTTGCCCTCGGTCTCGGTGTAGGTGCCGTCGGCCTGGCGCTCCCAGCCGGGCCACGAGAGCGGCTCGCTCGCCGAGGCGCCGGGCCACAGGAGCGTGCCGTCGAGCGGCAGCCCATCGACCGTGTAGTCCTCGCCCTCACCGGGGTTGAGGAAGGTGATGCTCAACGGGCGGTCGCTGTCCGCGACGTAGCCCTCGGGCAGGAAGACCTCGTAGCCGAGGTAGGGGGTGTCGGCCTCGCAGACCGCTCCGATCTCGCCCGGGACCAGGGCGCAGTCGGCCGCGGTCCGGTCGATCGTGAACGTCGCGGACGAGCCGTCCTCGGCAAGGACGTAGCCCTCGACGGCGGCCAGCGTGCGTCCGGCGGCCGGGCGTGCCACCACGGTGTCGCCCGAGCGCTCGTAGGTGACCTCGTCGGTGTCCGTCGGGAGGTCGACGTCCTGGCCCTCGGCGGTGCACACGTCACCGACGGTCGGCACGACCGGGGTCACGGGAGTCAGCGGCGTCTCCGGAGCGGGCTTCGACGGGCGCGGCGGGGTCGTCTCCTGGTCGCACGCCGGCACCTCGGTCAGGTCGCTCAGGTCATGGTGCTTCGAGTCGATCAGGACCCCGCCCAGGGCCGACGTCGGCGGGGTGATGGTCCCGGGCCAGGCGAACGTGCCGTCCTGCCTGACCCTGTCCTGCTGGACGGCCCAGCCCTCGCCGCAGACCTCCGTCGGCAGGACGGTCGGGAACGTGGTGTACCACTCGGTCCCCGGCTTGTGGTCGACGAGGGTCTGCGGCCCCGAGTTCGCCCAGGAGGCGGGCTTCGCAAGGTCGTTCTTCTTGTAGACGTAGAGGCCGACCTCCTTGCCGGGCTTCGGCGTCGAGGTGCCGGTGCAGGCCTCGGTCCTGCCGTCGTCGCTGAAGTCGTACCGCCGGCCGTCCGAGGCCTTGACGACGACCTCCCACGAGTGGCCGACCGAGGTGTCGGGGAACGTGTAGGACGTGGAGTACGACCGCTTGAAGGTGTCCTTCTTGACCGTCTCCCCGTCGACCTTCACGACGACGGAGTTGGCGTTGTCCGAGTAGGCCTTCAGGTCGACCTCGAGGCCGGAGCAGTCCGCGGTGACGCGGGGGGTGTGTGCGGAGGCAGGGGCCGCGGTGGCGACCAGTCCGCCGAGCGCGAGCAGCGCGGCAGCGCCGCTCGCCAGGAGCTTCTTCACGGGTGGTGGATTCCTTCCGGGGTGATGTCGGAGCGCCTTCGCACGACGACACAGGTGGGAACGTGTCGTATTGCATCACCAATACCCAGAAATTGACAAACCCTGGCATATATCCGGAATCGGACCAAGGAATTACCCGAGCGCGGGTATTTTGCACCCGCTTTCTGAGGAATCGATACCCGGTGTCGAGTATCAGGTCTCGAGCACGACGAGCGGGTCGCTCGTCGGCTGCGGAGAACCGCCCGCAGGCTCGAGGGTCACCGCGACCCCCGCGCTCCCCGCCGCCTCGACGAGGAGGGCCGCCGACCCGTCACGTGCGTCGAAGACCCCTGCAGAGACCATCTCCTCGCCCTCGACGAGCCAGAGCTGATAGTCCTCCGCCGAGCCCGCCTGCGGCAGGTCCGTGACGGAGAAGAGGACACGGTCCCCCGAGACGAGCGCGCTCGCGTCCCCGCCCCCCACCATCTCCCCGCGGACGATCTCGGCCGACGGGTCGGCCAGCATCGAGGCGAGCGCGTCGGCCTGCGTCTGGAGCCGGACCTGTTCCTGCCGAGCCTGGACCGCGAGCGTCGTCGGGACCGCGACCGCCACGACCGCCGCCGCGGCCACCGCGACGACGGCCCACCGCCTCCGCGGGCGCCGCGCCGTTCCCGGGCGTACGCCGCCGGACGCGCCGGCCGCGTCCGCGCTGCGGGGGGTCTCGGCGACCTGCGGCACGGTGGCGATGCTCCCGAGCACGCGTTCACGCAACGCCGCGGGCGGCGCCGAATCCACCGTGAACGCCGCGACCACCGCGCGGTGCTCGTCGAGCTCACGACGAGCCTCGGGGTCGGCGGCCAGCAACCGCTCGACCAGGCGGCGGTCCAGGTCGTCGATCGCGTCGAGCGCGTAGGCCGCGAGCAGGTCCCGAGACGCGTCCGGCCCACCCGGGCCGTCCTGCGCGTCCGACCCGCCCGAGCCCTGGGCGCCGCCGGGCGGGAGACCGGTGTCGTCAGCCACGGTTCACCCCCAGGCAGTCACGCAGGCGCAGGAGCCCGTCGCGGATCCTCGACTTCACGGTCGGCACGGCTGCGCCGAGCTCCACGGCCACCTCCCGGTACGTCAGCCCACCGAAGTACGCACGCACGACGGCGTCGCGCTGGGTCTGCGTCAGGCTCCCCAGGCACTGCCTCACCGCGGCGGACTCGAGGAGGTGCTCGACCTCCTCCGCCACGACGTCGTGCCCGCCCCCCGCGAGACGTCCGTCGACGTCCTTCTGGTCCCGGACCCGGCGGGACTGCTCGGACCGCACCCGGTCCACCGCGCGCCGTCGAGCCATCGTGACCACCCACGTGCGCGCCGAACCTCGTGAGGCGTCGAAGCGCACCGCCGTCTGCCACACCTCGATCATCACCTCCTGGGTCACCTCGGCCGCATGGTCGTTGTCGCGCAGCACGCCCAGAGCCGTGCCGAACACGGCCGGGGCCAACGCGTCGTACACCGGCGCGAACGCGTCCGGGTCGCCCCCGGCGCACGCGGCGAGCGCGGCATCGAGAGCGTCGGGCTCGCTCGTCCTCACAGGTGGCACCCGCCCAGTCTGCCCCAGGCCAGCCGACGCGGCGCACCGGCGGACCACCCGCGGCACGTGGCCTCCCGCGACGACCGAGGCATCTGTGGTTCGTCGCCGACGGGCCGGCGGATGGGTCGCGGCGGGCACCGCTCGGGAGCCGCTACCCTCGCGAGGTGACCGAGACGCCGCAGAGCCCCCGGACCCAGCCTGTCTACCTGGTGGTGGCCGGGCTCTTCGTCGTCCTGGTCGCCCTGGCGCTCTGGGCCCTGAACCGCCCGGGCAACGCCGGCACCACCCCCGCCCCGCTCTCCGACGAGGAGGCCGTCGCCGCCCTCGAGAAGAAGGTCGGTGCGCTCGACGGCGTCGAGTCGGTCGGTATCGAGAAGACCGAGACGGAGGAGGCCGGCTTCGACGTCCCGGTCCTGCGGCTCGTCATGACCGTCGACCTCGAGAGCTTCACCGGCCCCGAGGCCTCGCAGGACACCGCGGACAGGGCGCGCGCCGCTCTCCTCGAGGCGGGGATCCGGGGATTCCACGAGACCTGGGTCGTCGACGAGATCCCCGGGACCGGCGCGACGCTGCGCGTCGGGATGGACGGCACCGGGATGTACTCGGTCGCCGCCGGCGTCGGCCTGCTCGACGCCGGGGCCACCTCGGTCCTGTTCGACGCGACGACCACGGCCGTGACCGTCCGCGCACCGGAGAACCTCCCGACGATCGCCGAGGTCGCCCACGACCTCGGGCACGGGATCGTCTCCCTCTCGACCGACGACTCCCGCGCCCGGTACTTCGGCGGCCACTACCTGACGCCCCCGCCCCTGCCCGCCGTCGCGCTCCTCGCCGAGGCGTCCGCGCGCGACGAGGTCAGCGAGGTCTCGTACGACGCAGGACCCTCGATCGAGGAGGGCGCTCCGGGCGAGGACGACGCCCCGCTCCTGACGGTCCGCGTCGACGGCGACCCGGCACCCACAGCCACCTGGCTGCGCGCCTCGGGCCAGGCCGAGCTGCTCGGACGCCCGATCCAGTTCGTGGTCGACGGCGAGGGGACGTCCCCGACGGGCTGGGTGAGCGACCTCGAACCGGCCGGCCCCGACCCCGCGCTCGCCGAGCAGGACGCGGTCGACGCCGCGGCCGCCGCGGCCGACGGGGTCCCTGCCTGCACCGGCCCCGACCTCACCCCGGAGCTCGTCGGGTTCGACGCCGCCGCCGGGTCACGCTTCGCGACCCTCCGCGCGACGAACGACTCGGGCGCACCGTGCGCGGTGGACGGTCGCCCCGAGCTGAGCTTCCTGCGCGCCTCGGGCACTGAACCCGAGGTCACGCTCGAGCCGTACATGGACGGCGGCAGCTCCGTCCGGCTCGTCGTCCTCCCCGGCCAGACCGTCGATTCCCTGGTCCGGTGGGGTGCCATGTCCACGGCCGACGACCCGGACGTGACCACGAGCTTCCTCGTCAAGACCGTGGTCGGCGCCGACGCCGTCCGTCTGCCCGTGACCTCCCACACGGGCGGAGAGAGCGGTGTCGACATCCTCGGCGGGGCGACCGTGGAGGTCGGCTCGTGGACCACCCCGAGCAGCACTGCCCCCTGAGCCCGTCCCAGGACGACGACGGCCGCCCTCCCGGGGG
>NZ_JBHUAD010000079.1:0-15878 GCF_042789955.1 Oerskovia sp. NPDC056781 | reverse complement strand
CCACGCGACGGGCCCCGGCTCAGCACGTCCCCGCAGGCGACCGAGCATCAGAGCACCACCCCGCCCGCCGGACCACGACCGCGGGTGACCGAACCGCCCCAGCCCGCCGACGCCGTCGGGCAGACCGGAGGCCCCCATGGACTTCTTCACCTCACCGGAGACCACCGCCGAGAAGCTCGGCCTGATGGTCATCGCGATGCTCCTCTTCGTCGTCGTGATGGGAGGTCTGCTCTTCGCCGTCGACAAGCCCAAACGTGTCCCACGGTGGGTCGTGGTCCTCTGCTTCCTCGGGCCGGCCGTCCTCCTCGTGATCTTCGGCCTCGTCTATCCCGGGATCCTGACCATCCTCTCGTCGTTCAAGAACAGGACCGGGGCCGAGTGGGTCGGCCTCGACAACTACGTCACGGCGTTCACGACCGACCAGTTCCAGATCGTGCTGCGCAACACCGCGGTCTGGGTCATCCTCGTGCCGATCGTCTCGACGTTCATCGGCCTCGTGTACGCCGTGCTCGTCGACCGCACGCGGTTCGAGAAGATCGCCAAGGGCCTGATCTTCCTGCCCATGGCGATCTCCATGGTGGGCGCCTCGATCATCTGGAAGTTCGTCTACGAGTACCGCCCCGACCAGGCGAACATCCAGCAGACCGGCCTGCTCAACCAGCTCCTCGTGTGGCTCGGCCTGCCCCCCCAGCAGTTCCTCATCAACCAGCCGACCAACACGCTGTTCCTCATCGCGGTCATGGTCTGGATCCAGACCGGGTTCGCGATGACGATCCTGTCGGCCGCGATCAAGGCCATCCCCGACGACATCGTCGAGGCCGCGCGTCTCGACGGGCTCCACGGCATCGGGATGTTCCGCTACATCACCGTGCCCAGCATCCGACCCGCGCTCGTCGTCGTCGTCACGACCATCGCCATGGGCACCCTCAAGGTCTTCGACATCGTCCGGACCATGACGGGCGGCCAGTTCGGGACGTCGGTCGTAGCGAACGAGTTCTACACGCAGAGCTTCCGCCAGTCCAACGAAGGGCTGGGAGCCGCGCTCGCGGTCATCCTGTTCGTCCTCGTCATCCCGATCGTGGTCTACAACGTCCGCCAGCTCCGCCTCTCCGAGGAGGTCCGATGACCGCCGTCCCGCCCACGCTGCCTGCATCCGTCGACGCGGAGGCGTCGAAGGACATCCAGCGCGTCGGCAAGCTCTCGCGCGCCGAACGACGAGCGATCGCCGTCAAGGGCAGGCTCAGCTCCCCGTGGGCGTCGGGCCTCGCGATCGTCATCGCGATCCTGTGGACGATCCCGTCGGTCGGCCTGCTCGTCACGTCCTTCCGGCCCGCCCTCGACATCCGTCGGTCCGGCTGGTGGACGACGCTCAGCGACCCGCAGTTCACGCTCGACAACTACGACGAGGTCCTGTTCGGGTCGGCGGACCTCGCGTCGTTCTTCGTCAACTCGATCGTCATCACCCTGCCCGCGGTCGTCATCCCCATCTCGATCGCGCTGCTGGCCGCCTACGCGTTCGCGTGGATCGACTTCAAGGGACGCAACCTGCTGTTCGTCGCGGTGTTCGCGCTGCAGATCGTGCCCATCCAGATCACGCTCATCCCGCTCCTCGCGGCCTACGTCGACGCCGACATCAACGGCTCGTTCTGGACCGTGTGGCTGTCCCACTCGATCTTCGCGCTGCCCCTCGCGATCTTCCTCCTGCACAACTTCATGAAGGAGATCCCGGCGTCCCTCATCGAGGCCGCGCGCATGGACGGCGCAGGGCACGTCAAGATCTTCTTCCAGGTCCTCATGCCGCTGCTCGTGCCCGCGATCGCGTCGTTCGCGATCTTCCAGTTCCTGTGGGTGTGGAACGACCTCCTCGTCGGCCTCACGTTCGCCAACCAGGACTCGCGCCCGCTCACGGTCGCGGTTGCCGACCTCGCCGGCACCCGCGGCAACGCCTGGCACCTGCTCACCGCAGGCGCGTTCGTGTCGATGATCGTGCCGCTCATCGTGTTCCTGGCGCTGCAGCGGTACTTCGTCCGTGGCCTCCTGGCGGGTTCCGTCAAGGGGTGACGCCTCGTGGTTCCGGCGGGGTGGGGCGGGGTGTGCGCGCGGTCTTCCAGGGCTCCTCGTCCCTCGGAGCCCCGCCAAGCCCGACCACGACCGCGCACGCACCCGGCACCACCCCTGCTGAGACGTCGCGCCCTGGTGCCGGGTGGGCTCACGGGGGTGATGGTGCGCGCGTGGGGACTCCTGGCGGCGACGTAGGGTCTTCTGGTGTCGTCGCGTCCCGGTCGTGCCCTCGGTTCCGTGGCGGGCCGCATCCCGCCGCCCGCCCTCTTCGTCGTCTCGGGGCTGACCCAGTACCTCGGCGCCGCGATCGCGGTCGGGCTGTTCGCCGTCGTCGGGGCGCCCGAGGTCGCCTGGCTGCGCATCGTCGTGGCCGCCGTGCTGCTGCTCGCCTGGCGACGCCCCTGGCGGCAGCGCTGGACCTGGCGGACGCTCGCGTGGGCCGCGGTGTTCGGGGTGGCGCTCGCCGCGATGAACGTGACGTTCTACGTCGCGATCGACCACCTGCCCCTCGGTTCTGCGGTCGCGATCGAGTTCATCGGGCCCGTGGCCGTCGCGGCGATCACCGGGCGTGGCTGGCGCGAGCGCGGCGGCATCGCCGTCGCGGCCGTCGGCGTCGTGCTCCTCGCGGGCGTGACCCTGACGTCGGACATCCCGCGTGAGGACGTCGTGATCGGGCTCGTCGCGATCGGCATCGCGGCCGCCTGCTGGGCTGCGTACATCCTGCTGGGGCGTCGCGTCGCACTGGCCGGGTCCGGGGTCACGTCGCTGTCCGTGGCGATGACCGCGGGGGCGCTCGTGTTCGCGCCGTTCCTCGCGCCGTCGTCGGGAGCCGTGCTCGAGGACTGGCAGCTGCTGCTCGCGGTCGTCGGGATCGCGGTCTGCTCGTCCGTCGTGCCCTACGTGCTCGAACAGCTCATCCTGCGGCGCGTCAGCGCGGCGACGTTCTCGGTGCTCCTCGCGATGCTGCCGGCGACCGCGGTGGTGATCGGCGCCGTCGTGCTGCAGCAGTTCCCCTCGTGGCTCGAGCTCGTCGGCCTGCTGCTCGTCTCCGGCGCGATCGCGATGACCGCCCAGCGGACCGACCCGCCGCCCGCGTAGCCCTCGTGGCGGTGCGGCGGGACGGTCCTCAGAGGTACTGGCCGGGTGACGGGCGGGAGTCGTCCCCCTCGCGCTGCGCGGGGTGCCCGGGCTGCCCGGGCTGCCCGGGCATGCCGGGGACCGGGATCGTCCCCGGGGGCAGGGCGCGGCGGATCTGCGAGAGCTGCGCCTGCGCGGCCATCTGCTGCGCCACCAGGGCCGTCTGGATGCCGTGGAACAGCCCCTCGAGCCACCCCACGAGCTGCGCCTGCGCGACGCGCAGCTCGGCGTCGGACGGCACGGCGTCGTCGGTGAAGGGCAGCGAGATGCGGTGCAGCTCCGCGACGAGCTCGGGCGAGAGGCCCTCCTCGAGCTCCTTGAGCGACCGCTCGTGGATCTCGGCGAGCCTGCTGCGGGCCGCCTCGTCGAGCGGTGAGTCACGTACCTCCTCGAGCAGCCGTTTGATCATGCCGCCGATGCGCATGACCTTCGCGGGCTCCTCGACGGCCGCGCCCGGGTCACGTTCCACGCCCGCCGAGTCCTGGCGCCCGTCGTCCCCGGGGGGGACCTCGCTCCCGTCGGGGGCGATGACCGTGTATCCGTGCCTCGCCCCGTCGTCCGGGTCCGCGCCCTGCTCCCGCCCGCGCTCCGGGGGCGCGGGTTCCTCGGACGGTTCGGGGGACAGGTCGCCTCGTGCGTCGTCGCTCATGGACCCAGTCTGTCCCGAACGGTCGCCGAGCGCGACGGCCGGGCCGTTCACGGCGCGAGGCTCACGGCACGAGGAGGACCTTGCCGAACACCTCGCCCGACTCCATGAGGCGGTGGGCGTCCGCCGCCCGGTCGAGCGGCAGCCGCGCGTGGACCACGGGCCGCACCCGCCCGCTCTCGACCAAGGGCCACACGTGCGTCAGGACGTCCCGGACGAGCCGGGCCTTCTCCTGCGCGGGCCGGGCGCGCAGCGTGGTCCCCGCGACGGTCGCGCGCTTGGCGAGCAGGACGCCCAGGTCGAGCTCGCCGCGGCGCCCCTTCTGCATCCCGATCACCACCAGCCGCCCGCCCGTGGCGAGCGCCCGGAGGTTGTCGTCCAGGTACGCCGCCCCGACGACGTCGAGCACCACGTCCGCGCCCGTGCCGTCCGAGGCGTCGCGCACCGCTGCGACGAAGTCCTGCGTGCGGTGGTCGACGGCGACGTCGGCTCCCAGCGTGAGGCAGCGGGCCACGCGCTCCGGTCCGCCCGCAGTCGTGACGACGCGCGCGCCGAGCGCTGCGCCGATCTGCGTCGCGACCGAGCCGACGCCACCCGACCCGCCGTGCACGAGCAGGACGTCGCCGCGGGCGAGGTGGCCCACGTCGACCAGGTTGCTCCACGCGGTGCACACGGCCTCGGGGAGGGCCGCGCCGTCGACGAGCGAGACGCCGCTCGGCAGGGGGAGCACCTGGGACGCGCGGACGCAGACCTTCTCCGCGTACCCGCCCCCGTCCAGGAGGGCGACGACCTCGTCGCCGACGTCCCACCCTGTGAGACGCGACCCCACGGACGAAATCACCCCAGAAACCTCGAGACCCGGCCATACCGGCGCACCCGCTGGCGGGGGGTACTTTCCGGCGCGTTGTAGCAGGTCAGCAGGGTTCACGCCACTCGAGACGACGTCGATCAGCACCTCGTCCGGACCCGGGACGGGGTCAGGGAGGTCGGACACGGTGAGTTCCCCTGGGCCACCCGGGGCGGCTATCGTGACGGCTCGCACGCGAAAGACACTACGGCCTCGTCGACGAGGCCGGGTGTCGGGCATCGTCGGAATCCTCCACGAAGCCTCCGGCTTGCCCTGGATGACCGGATTAGGTCCCTGGGGCAAGTGCACCGATAGTTAGTACGCACGTCTGGCGAGTGGGGGATGGTCGCAGCCGACCGGACCTCACGACGATCCGCTGGTCACAGGGTATGGAGAGAGGTTCGTATGCTCCGCAGGTTGAGCGTTCGCGGGAAGATCCTTGCGGCACTCGCGCTGCCTGTCTTCGTCCTGTTCCTGGCCGCAACGGTCTTCTCGGTTCAGGCGATCAACGAGGCGCGCGTGGCCAACCAGACCGTCGCCCTGGTGGAGGCCTTCGCCTCCCAGGACGTCGCCGGGAAGGCCGTCGCCGCCGAGCGCGCCGCAGAGCTCCAGCGGGTGCGTGGCGTCGAGAACGCCGACGCGCTGGTCGAGGCCGCCCGCGCCGAGACCGACAAGGCGCTCGACCGACGTGACCGCATGTATGGCGACGTCACGATGTCCATGCTGGACCCCCGCGTGTCCCGAGCCGTCGACGCGACGGTCAAGGACCGCGCCGAGCTGGACGCGCTCCGCAAGAAGATCGACAACCAGACGATCCAGGAGCTCGGCTTCACGTCGTCGTACAACACCCTGATCGACGACGCCCTCGACGTCCCCCGTGTGCTGGCCGACACGGCGCAGGACCGGGGCCTGGCGCAGGTGCTCGACGCGTACGTCGCGTCCAACGTGCTCATGAGCCAGGTCGCGCTCGAGCTCCCCGTCGTCTCGTTCCTCTTCCAGGACATCGCGCAGGACCAGGCGAACGGCGGCGAGGTCACGCAGGGGGTCCGCGAGGACGCCCAGCGCGCCGCCCGACTCGTCAGCGAGGGAGAGACCAAGGCCGCGGCCGCCCGCAAGGAGGTGCGCGAGCTGCGCACCGGGCTCGCGATCCCGTCCCCGCTCGGCTCCTACGTCAACCTGCGCAACTCGCTCGCTGCCAACGCCGCGGTCGGTGTGACGAACAAGGAGGACTGGGCCACGGCCTCCGCCAACGACCTCGCGGACATCACCCCGGTCCGTGACGAGGTCCGCAAGGACGCCGGAGAGACGGCGTCGGACATCGCCGCCGCGGCCGTGACGCGAGCCGTCCTGACGATCCTCGTGACCCTCGTCGCGTTCGGTGCCAGCATCCTCGTGGCCGGTGCCATCGCCCGTCAGATCGTGAACCCGCTGCGACGCCTCACGAGCGCGGCCCAGGACGTCCGGGACCAGCTGCCGCGCATGGTCGAGCAGGTCTCGGTGCCGGGCCAGGGCCCGGGCATCAACATCCAGCCCATCACGGTCGAGTCGAGCGACGAGGTCGGTCAGCTCGCGAACGCGTTCAACGACGTGAACTCCACGACGATCCAGGTCGCCCGCGAGCAGGCGGCCCTGCGTGGCTCGATCGCCGAGATGTTCGTCAACGTGGCTCGACGCGACCAGGTGCTGCTCAACCGTCAGCTGGCGTTCCTCGACGACCTCGAGCGATCCGAGGAAGACGCGAACACGCTGTCCAACCTCTTCCGCCTGGACCACCTCGCGACCCGGATGCGCCGCAACGCCGAGTCCCTCCTCGTGCTCGCAGGCATCGACTCGGGCCGTCGGGTCCGGCAGCCCATGCCGGCCTCCGACGTCATCCGTACGGCCTCGTCCGAGATCGAGCTGTACGACCGCGTCCGGCTGAACCTCGTCGTCGACCCGCTGATGCTGGGGCACAACGCGCTCAACGCGGCACACCTCATCGCCGAGCTCCTCGAGAACGCGACGATGTTCTCCGAGCCGCACACGCCCGTAGAGGTCAGCACCGCGCGCGACGAGCGGTTCGTCAAGATCATCATCCGCGACCACGGTCTGGGCATGACGCCCGAGGAGATCGTCGAGGCGAACCGCAAGGTCAACGCGCACGCCGCCTCGGACGTCGTGGGTTCGCAGCGACTGGGCCTGTACGTGGTCGGGCGCATCTCCGACCGTCTCGGCGCGAGCGTCACGTTCGAGCGCGCGCCCGAGGGCGCGGGCACCCTCGTCACGGTCAGCTTCCCCAACGTCCTGTTCGTGCCGGACTCGAACGTCCCGCTGCCGATGCCGACCGACCCGCTGGACAACCGCACCCAGGTCGCTGCGAACCAGCTCTCCGCGCCTCCCGCGCAGCCGTCGGCCCCCGTCTACTCGGGCCCGGCCACGACCACGACACCGCAGATCGACAACGACGCGCCCGTCGCGATCCCGGTCGACCTCGCGGCCCTGACCGACGGCGCGACCTCGACCGGCATGCCCCGTCGGCGTTCGCGCGGCATGGACCCCGCCGGGTCCGCGCCGAGCGCCTCGTTCGTCCCCGGTCCGCAGACCGGCTCGATCGTCCTGCCGCCGCTCGCGACGCCGTCGCTCCCGCTGGACCTGCCGGCCGCTCCCGAGGCCTGGTCCCCGCCCGAGGGCGTGGCCTCGTCGGGCAGCTCGCTCCCGAGCCGGGCACGCGCCGCGAGCCCCGCGGAGACCACCGGCGTCATGCCGCCCGTGCAGCCTCAGTCGGCCGAGATCCCCGTGCTCGACGTGAGCACCCGCTCGGCGATGTTCTCGAGCTTCCGCGCCCTCGGCGCGGCGGACACGTCCACGTCGGAGCAGCAGGCCGTCGAGCTCGACGCCGCACCGGACGTGTCGGCGACCGACATCTCCGTCCCGGACTTCGTGCCCGACGACGGCACGTGGGCCCCGCAGTTCGCGATCGAGCCGCTCGCACCGACCGAGGCCCCCGTCCAGAGCGTCGAGGTGCCCGAGGCCGCGACGCAGCTCGTGAGCGAGCAGACGTCCGTCGAGGCCCACCAGCCCGAGCTCCCGCAGCGCACGCCGCCGGTCGTGAGCGAGGCGCCGGTCGTCGACGCTTCTGCGGCCCCCGCGTCGGCCCCCGCAGCACCAGCGCCCGACCTCCCGCAGCGCACGGCGCAGGCTCCGCTGGCCCCGGTCCACGACGGTCCCGCGGTCCCGGCCAGCACGTACCAGGCCCCGGTCCAGCAGCAGCCCGTGCAGCAGTACCGCGAGCCGCAGGCCTACGCGCCGCAGCCGGCCCAGGAGCAGCAGCCGGTCCAGCCGGTCCATCAGCAGGCCCCCGCAGCGCAGGCCCCGCACGAGCCGGAGGCTCGGGAGGAGATCCCGGAGGAGCTCTCGTTCGAGGCGCTCCCCAGGTTCGAGGACCTCATGGCCGACCTGCCGACGCGCAGGTCGTTGCGAGAGAGCCAGGCGCGCAAGCGCGGCATCTTCAACCGGCGACCCCGCACGGGTGCGATGCCCGTCGTGACGCCGTCGGCCGCAGCGCTCGCGTCGCAGCCGGCAGGTTCCGCACCGCACACGCAGCAGCCGATGGCCTTCCAGCAGCCGGCGCCGGTCGAGCAGGCCGCTCCGGTCCAGCAGGCGGCTCCGGTCCAGCAGCCGGTCGCGTACCAGCACCCCGCTGCGCCGACCGCGTTCGCCCCGCCGCAGGCGCCGGCAGCGGCTGCGACCACGGGCCACGAGTCCGTGGGAGCGCCGGCCGGTTCGACGCCGCTCGTGCGTCGCCCTGCGCCCGAGCCGATCGAGCCGCTGGACCCGGGCTACGTGTCGGACTCGGTCGAGGCTCGCTCGGACTGGATTGCCTCGGCGGTCCTCTACGAGGAGATGTCGACGCTGCTGCGCAACGGTCCGGAGGTCCAGGGCAAGGCGTACGCCGACTCCGCGGGGACGTACAGCCCCCAGGAGCGTTCGGACGTGACGAGCTCGGGCCTGACTCGTCGGGCTCGGACCGTGAACCGCGAGGAGTACGTCGACCGGTTCACGGCGAAGATCGATCGTGATCCGGAGCAGCTGCGGGCACGCCTCGCAGCCTTCCAGTCGGCGACCGCACGGGGACGGGTCGAGGCCGACGACGAGACAGGTTCGACGCAACCTGCCTCGCACGGCAATGATGTCCCCGACTCAGCGCCGCAGTCGCGGTGACGTACAGCTCGCGATCTGTGGCAACTGACAAGGAGGAAGTGTGAACGCGCTCAGCACCGAAGCAACCAATTTCGGGTGGTTGCTCGACAACTTCGTGCGGACCGTCCCGGGAAGCCGGCACACGCTGGTGGTGTCGGCCGACGGCCTGCTCATGGCGATGTCGGACCAGCTCGACCGCACGAGCGGCGACCAGCTCGCGGCGATCGTGTCCGGCATGTCGAGCCTGACCCGCGGTGCGGCCCGCCAGCTCAACGGGGGCAACGTCCGCCAGTCGATCGTCGAGATGGACAACGGTTTCCTCTTCCTCATGAACGTCTCGAACGGGTCGGTCCTCGGCGTCGTCGCCGAGTCGACGTGCGACATCGGGCTGATCGGCTACGAGATGGCGCTCCTCGTCTCCCGCACCGAGGCGACGTTGACGCCTCAGCTCATCTCGGAGATGCGCGGTAGCCTGCCCGTTGACGGAGCAACACGAGCCCCGGTGGGATGAGGACAGGTCGATGACGAACGCACCTTTTGGCAGCTTGGGAGCGCACAGCTCGGACTCGTACGAGGCCGCGACGGTGCGTCCGTACGCGGTGACCGGTGGACGTGTCCGCTCGGCGACCTCGGACCTCCCGCTCGAGGCGCTGGTCGAGGTGATGCCGGGTGCTGTGAACAGCTACGGCCTGCCTCCTGAGAAGCGTGCGATCCTCCAGCACGCCGCGCACAACTACGTGTCGATCGCCGAGCTCTCGGCGCTCCTGCGGATGCCCCTGGGCGTCACCCGCATCCTGGTCGCCGACCTCGCCGAGGAGAACTACCTCACGGTGCACACGTCGACCCCGCTCAACGTTCACACCGGCCACGGCAGCAGCAACTCGGGACTGTCCCTGAGCATCTTGGAGAGTGTTCTCAATGGCATTTCCACCCTCTGACGGTGCTGCCGGCCAGCCGCAGGCTGCTGGTGGCACCCTGATCACGGGCGCCCCCGGAGCGTCGGCACCCGCCGGTGCACCGGGTCCGTCGTGGGCCCCGGTCGCAGCGCCGGCGGCCGCCGCCACCGTGCCTGCGTCCACGGCCCCGTCCACGGGGTCGCCGTCGGCAGCGCCGGTGCGCCAGAGCGTCCTGGGCGGCCAGCCCGCCAGCGCGCCCGTTGCTGCCCCGCAGGGACAGGCGCCGGTCGCCACGCAGCAGGCGCCGACGGTCCACCAGACGCCTCCGGCCCAGGCGCAGGCGAACCCGGCTCCGACGGCACCGCAGCCTGTCGCCCCGGCGGCCACCCCCGCCCCGCAGGCCGCGCGCACCGCACCGACGGTCGTGAAGATCGTCGTCGCGGGCGGGTTCGCGGTCGGCAAGACGACCTTCATCGGCTCCATCTCGGACATCGAGCCGCTTAACACCGAGGCCGCGATGACGGAGCACTCGGTGGGCGTCGACGACGCGGGTGGCGTGAGCGACCGCAAGATGACAACCACGGTCGCGATGGACTTCGGTCGTATCGAGCTGCCGGGATCGCTCTGGCTCTACCTGTTCGGCACCCCCGGGCAGGACCGCTTCCTGTTCATGTGGGACGACCTGGTGCGTGGTGCGATCGGTGCCGTCGTGCTCGTCGACACCGACCGTCTGGAGCAGTGCTTCCCGGCGATCGACTACTTCGAATCGCGTGGCATCCCGTTCGTGGTGGGCGTCAACTGCTTCGACGGCGTGGCCAAGCACAAGCTCGAGGACGTGCGCGAGGCCCTGCAGATCCCTGCTCACGTCCCGATGCTGTACACGGACGCCCGTTCACGCGCGGCGACCAAGCAGACGCTGATCTCGCTCGTACAGCTCGCGATGCGCCAGCTTCGCTCGGGCGCTGCCTGAACCGATCCTCGGCGACCGCCCCGTGGGGCGTCTCGCACGACGACTCACCGCACGACGGCGGGCCACCTCTTCAGGGTGACCCGCCGTCGTCGTGGGGAGATCCTGGTGCCCGACCGGGAGACCGGGGCATCCGACCGCTCGGACGTGCCAGAATGTGCGTCGGAGCAACCTGGAGGGCTGACAGAGCGGCCTAATGTGACGGTCTTGAAAACCGTTGTTGCGCAAGCAACCGGGGGTTCGAATCCCTCGCCCTCCGCCCTTCGAGAGGCCCTGGACCGCGCGGTCCGGGGCCTCTCGGCATTCGTGCAGGATTCTGACCGTCCGTCGGGGAGCGTGGACCGGACCGTCTCACCGCACCGGGCCTTGGGTGCACGCGCGCGCCGGACGGGCGATCATGTCGGGGTGACAGCAGACGCGACCGACGAACCGGGCCTGGGGCCGAGCGAGCTGGTGCGGCAGTCGGGTACCGTCCTGAGGGTCGGTCACCTCGCGCTCTCGGCAGGGACCGGCAGCTACCGCGTGAAGTCCCACATGACGCGCGTGGGCCGTGCTCTGGGGCTCGACCGCACCGCGGCGCACGTGACGCTCACCGAGATCACCGCGACGTCGTACCGGGACCGCAACTTCCGCACCGAGGTCGCGGAGGTCCGGGCCGTCGGCATCAACTCCGACCGCCTGTCCGAGCTCGAGGCCTACGTCGGCGACCTGCCGGAGGAGGTCACGGCCGCGGAGGTCGATGCCGAGCTCGAACGGATCGCCGCCAAGCCGCTGCTCTACGGCGCGTTCCTCAACGCGCTGTGGGCCGCGATCGCCTGTGCGGCGTTCGCGTTCCTCAACAACGGCGGCGTCATCGAGTGCGGCGCGGTGTTCGTCGGGGCGTTCTTCGGGCAGATGGTGCGCCGGGCCATGCTGCACAGGGGCATCAACCAGTTCGGCACCACGATGCTCGCGGCGACCGTCGCCGCGACGGCCTACCTGCTGATCGTGCTCGTCTTCGAGAGCCTGATGGGCGTCGCGGGGGGGCACGAGGCGGGCTACGTGTCGGCGGTCCTCTTCCTGGTCCCGGGGTTCGCCCTGGTGACCGCTGCGCTCGACCTCGCCAAGCTCGACTTCTCGGCGGGCATCGCCCGCATGACGTACGCACTGATGATCCTGGCGTCCGCGGCTCTCGCGGTCTGGGCGGTCTCCGCGATCGCCGGGCTGCAGCCCGACCGCCTCCCGCCGCCTGCCTTGGACGAGACGCTGTTCGTGGCGCTGCGTGCGATCGCGAGCTTTGCGGGAGTGCTCGGCTTCGCGCTGATGTTCAACAGCCCGTGGAGGATGGCCGTGGGTGCGGCGTCGATCGGCATGGTCGCGAACGTCGCGCGACTTGGGCTCATCGACGCGGGCTTCGCGTCACAGGCCGCGGCGGCTGCGACCGCGCTCATCGTCGGTGTCCTGGCGGCCTACATCGCCCCCGCCATGAAGGTCCCGCGCATCACGATGTCGGTGCCCGCCGTCGTCATCATGGTGCCGGGCGTGACGGCGTACCGAGCCGTCTACGAGTTCAACAGCGGCGCCACGCTCGAGGCCCTGGCGTCGACGGTCGAGGCCGGGCTGGTGATCGTCGCGCTCGCGATCGGGCTCGCCGTGGCCCGGATGCTGACGGACAAGAACTGGACGTTCGAGCGGTAGCCGGCGCGGCCGTCCGGCCGCTGACCAGTCTTGTTGCACCGAGTGCATCGATGCACCTAGCGTAGAGACATGTCCCTGCCTGCGGTCGATCGTCGTGCTGCGCTCAAGGCCCGCCACCGGCGGGCCATCGTCGACGCCGCCGCGGCCCTGATCGGGGAGTCGGGCGGGACGAGGTTCTCGGTCGACGAGCTCGCGGAGCGTGCCGACGTCTCCCGGCGCACGGTCTTCAACCATTTCGCGTCGCTCGACGACGTCGTGACCGAGGTCTGCAGCGAGGTCGTCGGAGCAGCGCTCGACCGGCTCGACGCCATCGCGTCGGACCAGCAGGTCGGGCGGGACCAGGTGGTCCCGAGGGACCGGCCGGGCGGGGACGGAGCCGACGTCACGCTCTTCGACGAGGTCGCGGACGCCCTGCGCTCGACCGACTTCGTCACTCCCTTGGTCTACCTGACCCGCGTCCTGGGCGACGAGGGTGGCCCCTCGCCCCGGCGCGCCTTCACCCTCATCAAGGTCTTCGCCGACGTGAGCATGCGCCTCACGGCAGCCCTGGCCGCGAGCCACCCCGACGCCGACCCGTTCGACGTCGAGCTCCTCGTCGGCTCGCTCATGAGCGGGCTGATCGTGGTCTACCTCCGCTGGGTCGACGTGACGGGCGCGGTCGACGACCCGGCTGCGCGCGAGGCCTGGACCGACCTGCTCGAACGGCTCCTCGACGCGACCCGGACCGGCCACGAGCCGGTCGCCTCGTCACGCCGCACCCGCTGACCCACCCATCCGCGTACTCGCGCGCAACCGAAGGACTCTCATGGCTGAATTTCTCTACCGCGTCGGCCGCTGGTCGGCGCGACGCGCGAAGACGGTGGTCGTCGCGTGGCTCGCGATCCTCGTCGCGGCGGGCGTGGCGTTCGCGCTGGGCGCGGGCACGCTCGCGACGACCTTCTCGATCCCGGGTACCCCCACGGCCGAGGTGACCGACCGCCTGCAGAGCGACTTCCCCGACGCGTCGGGCGGGACGGGGACCGTCGTCGTCCAGTCGGCCGACGGCGAGGAGCTCACCGCCGCGCAGCAGGACGAGATCGCCGGGCTGGTCGCGGACGCCTCGGAGGTCGACGGTGTCACGGCGGTCATGGATCCCTTCGTGACCGAGGCCGACCGTGCCACGCAGCAGCAGCAGGTGGAGGACGGGCGCGCCCAGGTCGAGGCCGGGCGCACGCAGCTCGAGACCGGCCAGGCCCAGCTCGACGCGGGCCGTGCTCAGCTCGAGGCCGGACAGGCTCAGCTCGACGCCGCCCGCGCCCAGGCGGAGGCCGCGGGCATGCTCGCGCAGGCCCAGCCGCAGCTCGACGCGCAGCAGGCGACGATCGACCAGGGGCTCGCGGCGCTCGAGACGCAGCAGACCGCCGTCGACGACGGCGCGAGCCAGCTCGAGGAGCAGAGCGCCCAGCTCGAGCAGGGGGCGACGCTGCTCGACATGGCCTCCGAGATCCGCATGGTCTCCGAGGACGGCACGACAGCGATCGTCATGATCTCTTTCACGGACCCTCAGATGGAGATCCCGCAGGAGACCAAGGACGAGCTCGTCTCGGTCTTCGACGCCGCCCCCGCGGACCTCGACGTGCACCTCTCGGCCGACATGACCATGGGCGCCCCGAGCATCATCGGCGTCGGCGAGATCGTCGGTCTGTTGGTCGCCGCGGTCGTGCTCGTCGTCATGCTCGGCACGCTCATCGGAGCCGGCCTGCCGATCCTGACCGCCCTGATCGGTGTGGGCATCGGTGCGCTCGGCGCGCTGTCCCTGTCCGGGGTCGTCGAGATGGCGTCAGTGACGCCCGTGCTCGGGCTCATGCTCGGGCTGGCGGTCGGGATCGACTACTCGCTCTTCATCGTCAACCGGCACCGTCGACAGCTCAAGGCGGGCGACGAGCTGCACGAGTCGATCGCGCTGGCCAACGGGACGTCCGGCAACGCGGTCGTGTTCGCGGGCACCACGGTGCTCGTGGCGCTGCTCGCCCTCAACGTCACGGGCATCCCGTTCCTGGGACTCATGGGCACGGTCGGCGCGGCCTGCATCGCGATCGCGGTCCTCATCGCCGTGACGCTCACGCCTGCGTTGCTCGGCCTCGTGGGGACGCGGATCCTCAGCGCGAAGGAGCGCGCGCGCCTTGCGGGCACGGTGACAGGTGGCTCGGGGGCTGCGACCCACGGCGCGCAGGAGGCTCACGGAGCCACCCCGGCGCCCGCCGAGATCCGTCCCATGTCGACCGGCTGGGCCGTGGTGCGCGTCGTCGTCGGCATCGCGGCCCTGCTGCTCGTGGCGCTGCCCGCGCTCGACCTGCGGCTCAACCTGCCCGATGGCTCGACCGAGCCGCACGACTCGACGCAGTACCAGGCGTACTCGACCCTCGCCGAGAAGTTCGGCGAGGGCCAGAACGGGACGCTGCTCGTCGTCGCCGACCTGCCCGCCGCCGAGGCGGGGTCTGAGGCCGAGTCCATGACGGCCCAGGTGGAGATCGCCCAGGCGCTCTTCGACCAGGACGACGTCGTGGCCGTCGCGCCCATCGGCACGTCCGAGGACGGCACGGTCGCGGCGTTCCAGGTGGTGCCCGCCGAGGGGCCCACGAGCGAGTCGACCGAAGAGCTCGTGCACACGCTGCGCGACATGTCGCCCATCGACGGGACCTACGAGATCGGCGTCGCGGGCTCGGCGAGCGGCAACGTCGACATCTCGGAGAAGCTGGCGTCCGCGCTGCCGGTCTACCTCGCGGTCGTGGTCGGCCTGTCGCTGATCATCCTGGTCCTGGTGTTCCGGTCGATCTTCGTCCCGGTCATCGCGACGCTCGGCTTCATCCTGTCGTACTTCGCCGCCCTCGGCGGGGTCGTCGCGATCTACCAGTGGGGCTGGCTGGGCGGCGTGTTCGGCGTCGAGAGCCCCGGCCCGATCCTGAACTTCCTGCCGACCATCCTGGTCGGCATCCTGTTCGGGCTCGCGATGGACTACATGCTCTTCCTCGGGTCGGGCATGCGCGAGGCGTACGCGCACGGCGCGCCGGCGCGCCTCGCGGTCGTTCAGGGCGTCCGGGCCGGTCGCTCGGTCGTGACGGCCGCGGCGATCATCATGATCGCGGTGTTCGGCGGCTTCATCTTCTCGCACAGCGCGATGATCCGGCCGATCGGCTTCGCGCTCGCGTTCGGCGTCCTGGTCGACGCGTTCGTGATCCGCATGATGGTCGTGCCCGCGCTCATGCACCTCGCGGGCGACAAGGCGTGGTGGCTGCCGCGCTGGCTCGACAAGATCCTGCCCGACGTCGACGTCGAGGGTGCGTCGCTCGAGCGGCGTCACCCGCACGTGACCGCCGGCGTCGCGGAGGCCGCTCCCGAGGACGACCTCGACAAGGACACCGCGGGCGTCCGGGGCTGACGCCCGCAGGCCCGTCCTGACAGGCCGGAGCCGCTCTCCTCGCCACGAGG
>NZ_JBHUAD010000078.1:0-15925 GCF_042789955.1 Oerskovia sp. NPDC056781 | reverse complement strand
CGGCCGGAGGACGCGCGTGGTAGGCGCCGCCCCCTTGGGGGCGACGCCTACCGTTCGTGCATCAGCCGCAGGACGCGGCCGCGTAGTCCACCGTGTACGTCGACGTCCGGTCCCCGATCGTCGCGACGACCGTGGCGGAGCCCGCCTCGACCGACGTGGCGCGCGAGGCGAACGACTGCGACGCGGACTTGCCCGGAGCGACACCCGTGAAGGTCTTCGTCCCGAACGGCGTGCTCACCTTGATCGTCGCCGGCGCGTCGTCGGTGTTGACGACCCGCACGTTGACGAGCACCTTGCCCGCCGTGCACTGGGTCTTGGCCACGACCTCGGCCGTGACCCCGCCCTCGACCGGCGGCACCGAGAGGGTGAGCGGCTGGCTCACGTTCCCGGCGACGTCGACCGCGCGGTACGAGACCTCGACGGCCCCGTCCCCGACGACGAAGGGCTCGGTGTACTCGAGCCACTCGTCCGCGGGGGTGTCGGCGAGGCGGTACTCGACCCGGGCGAGGCCCGAACCGGTGTCCGCGCCGGCCAGGGTGACCGTGCGCTCGGACAGCTCGGCCGTCGCGGTCGGTGCCGTGGCGTCGATCTTCACCACGTGCACGACCTCCTGCGACACGTTGCCGGCCTCGTCGCTCGCGCGGAAGGCGAGCGAGTGCTCGCCGCCCGCCGTGAGCGCGATACCGCCCGTGTACGGGGCCCAGTCGGCTCCCGCGACCTTGACCTCGATCGACGGCGTCTGCGAGACGTCGTCGGTCGCGGTCGCGGTGACCGTCACGGCCCCGGTGTTCCAGCCGGACGCGCCGGCTGCCGGGTCCTGCGCGACGGCCACGACCGGTGCCTGCGTGTCCTCGTCACCGGTGGTGACGTGGAACCAGTCGAAGGCGACCTTCACGGGGACCTCCTGCTCGGGGCCGATGGCCACGAGACCGAAGGACGTCAGCGCCGCGTCGTTCGTGACCGGGGCCCCGAGGGACGTCCAGTTCACCCCGCCGTCGCTGACCCAGCCCTGGTAGGTGTTGCCCACCTTCTCCATGCGCAGGTACCAGTAGCCCGACTCGGTCGTGTCGGCGATCTCGAGCTGGCGGTTGCCGCCGCTCGAGGCCGCGTTCTTCTCCGACGCGAGCTCGGCACCCAGGTTGAGCGGGGTGCCCGGCTGGTTCTTGGCGACCACGTCGAGCTTGACGTAGTTGTCGTCGTCGCCGTAGGCCATCAGTCCGGCGTACTGCCAGCGGTGCAGCAGCGGTGCCTTGAAGCGCGTCTCCGCGACCCAGTCGCCCTCGGGGGCTGCCTGGAGCACGAAGTTGCGCGGGCTGATCGGGTTGGTGTTGTTGATGTCGCCCGGCTGCGTGGTGATGCGCAGCTCGCCACCGGCGACCTCGACCTTCGAGGCGTCGTAGCGGACCACGTTGTTCCAGCGGCAGCCGTCGAGGGCCGTGCCGTCGAACTCGTCGGACGGCTCACGGGTGCCGTCATCCGTCGAGTCCGGAGTGACCTTGAACCAGTCGACCAGGGCAACCGAGTCGGCCGTCCCCGTGTCTCCCGCGGCGATGACACCGAACGTGGCGTTCGCCTTGACCGGTGCAGAGCCAGGGATCGCGGTCCACGTCTGGCCGTCCGCGGAGTACGCGGCCGTGATGGCCGTCCCCGTGGAGGTCAGCCTGAGGTAGACCGACGACGGGAAGCTCGCAGCGACGTTCGTCTGGCCGTGCCACGTGCGCGCACCGCCGGTCTCGGTCTGGAACTCCAGGAAGCGGTTGCCGTTCTGGTTCTTCGTGAACGCGAACTTGGTGTACTCGTTGTCGTTCACGTGCACGAGGAGACCCGCGTGCTGCCAGTGCCGTGCGAGCGGGACCTCGACCTTGGTCTGGATCTCCCACGCCCCGGCGGGTGCCGGCTGGCCCAGGTAGCTGATCGGGCCCGGGACCGCCTCGTTGATGTCGCCCTGGACGACGGGCAGGACCGCCTTGCCGTCCGCGACCGTGATCGACGTCCCGGGTGCGGTACGCACCACGGTCCAGCGACCGGTGTTGATGTCAGCGGCGTCGAAGTCGTCCGACTTCTGCGCCGCGCACTGCGGCGGGGTGTCCGTCCCGGGCTCGGTCGGGTCGACCGGGTCGTCGTCGAACGAGAAGTCCTGGAACTCGACCGCGCTCTGGTTCGAGCTGTGCGCCGTCACGAAGAGACCGATGTCCTGGACAGACGCCGCTCCCGGCAGGGACACAGGGTCGCCGATCTGGGTGAAGTTCTCGCCGTCCTTGCTCCACGACGCGGTGTACAGGTCACCGTCGCGCTCGATCCGCACCCACGCGGGGTAGCTCGTCGAGCTGGCCGCCGAGGAGGTCACGAGCTGCCCCGCGGCGTTGCCGCGCAGCCACTCGAAGCCGCCGCTCGGGCGGATGCCCAGGGCCGCGTAGCCGGGCGACTTGCCCGGCTGCGTCACGTCGTTGCGGACGATGAGACCCGCCTTGGCGGATCCGTTGGAGTTGCCCTGGCTGTTGACCTTGACCGTCGCTGACCACTTCTCGTCCGCGCCGGCCTCCTTGTAGATGGCCGAGTACTCGTCGGTGCCCTGCCACATGTTGGCGCCCGCCGAGTTCACGAGGTACTTGCCCTCGGACAGCTGCTCGAACGTGCCATTCGCGTTGGTGAAGGTCTTCATGCCGGCGAACAGGTCACCGACCTGAGCCATGACGATGCGGGACTTCGTGGTGAGGCCCTTGTCGTTCGTGGCGACCGCGGTCAGCTTGTAGTAGTTGTCCGCCGTGGCGTTCCACGTCGTCGTGTACGGCGCGGACGTGTCCGTGCCGATCGACTGGCCGTTCACGAAGAACTCGACCTGGGTGACGGTGTTCTCCGCGTCGGTCGCGTCCGCGGTGACCGTGATCGCGCCCTGCTCGAGCTGGACGCCCGCCTCGGGAGCGGTCACGACGACCTCGGGACGGGTCGTGGCCGAGATGCCCTTGCCGTGCGCCTCGATGAAGTTCAGGCGACGCTCGCCCGCACCGGGGAACACGACGTACAGCGTGAAGCTCTCGCCCGGGTCCGCCACGTCGACGCGCACGTCGGTGAAGGTACCCAGCCCGGTCTCCGGGACGGAGGCCGTGGCGAGGAGCTCGCCGTCGGGAGCGTCACGGCGCAGCTCGACGGTGCCTGCCTGGGCTGCCGAGACGCGCAGCGACAGGGCACTGATCTGGTGGAGGTTGAACGGGTCGTACGAGGACCAGGCCCCGTCCTTGCCCGTGATGACGGACCCGCCGCCCTCGACGTCCCGGCTGGGGAGCTGGGTCGTGCCCTGGGTGGCGGTCTGGAACTCGGCCTCACGCTTCTTGCCGAACACCAGCGTCGTGTCGGAGCCGGTCAGCGCAGGCACGTCGCCCTCGCCGCCGCCGTCCGTGTACCGGGCGTCGAGCACGTAGAAGACGTTCATGTCCTCGCCGTGGCCGCCGCCCAGGCCGGTCTCGACCGAGCCGGTCGTGCCGTGGAGGGGCTCGGAGGGGTGCGCGTGGGCGTCGTGCCCGAGCGCCGGCTGGATGATGACGTTCTCGTCGACGATCGAGGAGTCCTCGGCGTCGCTGACCGCGACGTCCCAGTCGATCCGGTCGCCGAAGTCGAAGAACGACCCGGTCGGCGGCAGGTTGAAGTCGACCTCGGGGCGCGTGTTGCCGACCGTGATCGGGACCGTGGCGGTACCGACCTTGCCCGACGGGTCGCTCACCGTGAGGCGGGCGTCGTAGACGCCGTTCGCGGTGTAGGTGTGGCTCGGGGCCGCCTCGGTCGAGTCGGTCGTGCCGTCACCGTCGAAGTCCCACGCGTACGTGAGCGCCTCGTTCTCGGGGTCGGTGCTCGCGGCGCCGTCGAACGTGACGGTGAGCGGGGCCGTGCCCGAGTCCGGCGTGGCGGCCGGCTTGGCGACCGGGGAGCGCGAACCGGAGATGTAGTCGATGCGGTGCAGGCCCGAGTTCGGGTTGTCACGCCCGAAGCCGCCGCCCCAGTCGAGCACGTAGAGCGCGCCCTCGGGGCCGAACGTCGAGTCGATCGGGGCGAGGAACTGCTCGTTCGACAGGAACGGGTTGACCTTCTCGACAGCCGCGCCCTTCGGCGTGGAGTCCTTCAGGTCGATCGAGTACATCTTGTTGCGCGCCCACTCGTAGAAGAAGGGCTTGCCGTCGTAGTACTCGGGGAACTTGGTGTCCGACACGAGGTCCGCGTCGTAGCTGTAGAACGGGCCACCCATGGGTGCGAGCCCACCACCGGCGTTGATGACGCCGGGGGCCGACGTGCGCTGGTAGCCGTAGTACATGTCCGCCGGCTGGGCGGCGGGGAGCTGCGTCAGACCCGTGTTCAGGATCGAGTCGTTGACGGGGTTCGCGCAGTCGAAGTTGGCGCCGACCGTGACCGGGTTGGTGCGGTAGTCGACGTCACGGAAGGGCTCGTTCTTGCCCATGCACAGGGGCCAGCCGAAGAAGCCCGGCTCCTGGATGTAGTTCCACTCGGCGATGCCCGCGGGGCCGCGGTTCGCGAGGTTGTCGGAACCGTTGTCCGGGGAGTAGTCGGCCACGCCGAGGTTGCCCGTGGCGGGGTCGATCGTGAACCGGAACGGGTTGCGGAAGCCCATCGCGTAGATCTCGGGCAGCGTCTTGTCGGTGCCCGGGGCGAACAGGTTGCCCTCGGGGATCGTGTACGTGCCGTCAGCCTCGGGGTGGATGCGGAGCACCTTGCCGCGCAGGTCGTTGGTGTTGGCCGACGTCGCGCGAGCGTCGTGCAGGCGGCCGTCGCGCTCCGAGAGCGGGGCGTACCCGCCCGAGGGCTCGGAGTGCGGGTTCACGTCGTCGCCCACGCCGATGTACAGGTCACCGGTGCGGTCGTCGAAGATCAGGCTGCCGCCCGTGTGGCCCGGCTCGTCGGGCAGGCGCCCGGCCGGGACCTCGATGAGGACCTTCTCCGAGGCCGGGTCGATCACGGTGCCGCCGGGACCGCCGTCGGTCACGGTGAAGCGCGAGATCCGGTTGAAGAAGTTCTCCGGGTTCGTGTCGTCGGCCGAGGCCGGCGAGTAGTACTGGTAGAGGTACCCGTTGGTCGCGAAGTCCTTGTCCAGCGCGATGCCCAGCAGGCCGTCCTCACCGCCCGAGTACACGGGGATGGTGATGGCGGTCGTGGTGTTCTGGGTGCGCGGGTCGTAGACGCGGATCTGTCCACGCACGAGCTCGGTGAAGAACACGCGACCGTCGGGCGCGACGTCCATGCCGAACGGTGCGCTCGTGTTCGTGTCGAGCGCGACCTTCTCGAACTGGCCCCAGTCGGTGCCGCCACAGTCGCCCGCCACCTGGCCGGACGCCCACTGGACGCCGCCCACGATGTGCTGGACCAGGTCCGGCTCCCCCGTGAAGTGCGCACCGAAGTGGCCCATGCCGGTCATCCAGGCGCGGCCGCCGTCGTAGGGCTTGCACCACGAGATCGGGTGGTCGGCGCCCATCTTGTTGCCGCCCGCGTCGTACGTCGACTCGTCCATGGTGGCGAGCACGTGCGCGCTGCCGCGGACGTTGGCCGAGTAGTTGTACCACTCGTCGGCGCGGTTCCAGCGCTGGTCGAGGTGCTTGGTCGAGGGGTGCACGCTGTCCTCGACGCGCACCGTGCCGGGCAGGCCGGGGCTGTTGCCGGTCGCGGCGTGACCGGGCATGAGCGCCCCGATCATGTCGTCCCACCAGCCGTAGTTGCCGCGCATGTCGGTCGCGTTGTGGATCGCGACGATGCCGCCGCCGGCCTGCTGGTAGCGCTCGAGCGCGGCCTTCTGGTCGGCGTTCCACGGGTCGCCCGACGTCTGGAACATGACCAGCGCGTCGTACTCCGCGAGGCCTTCGTCGGTGAAGACCGAGGAGTCCTCGGTGTGGTCGGAGGAGATCCCGACGTCGGCGAACGCGGCCTCGAGCACCGGGGTGCCCTGCGTGATCGCCTCGGAGTGCCGGAACTGGGTCGTCTTGGTGAAGATGAGGACCTTGCGGTCGTCACCGGGAGCATGTGGTCCGTCGTGGGCAGCAGCCGTCGTCGCGGGCGCGAGAGTGAACGCCAGAGCTCCGATGGTCAGCGCCGCGACGGCTCTTCCCCGCAGGGGAAGTCGCGCAGCCTTCATGTGTCTTGCCTCCAGGGCAGTCGGCACGTGGCGAGTCCGTGCCCCGCTCGTCGGTGAACGGGGCCGCACGTGCTGTGAAGAGTTACGTCGTCCCACGGCGTGCCGGCGCCGTCGGTACTGCACCTACCGATCGGTCAGCCGCGCATCAGTCCTTTCAGGAAGTCCAGGCCATCGACGGCGATGGCGTCCTGGGAGAAGGCGAGCGGTCGCCAGATCGAGGCGGCCGTCGCGATGGTCGCGTTGTCGGCGGTGAACGACTCGATGCACAGCGAGCCGTCGTAGCCCACGAGGTCGAGCGCGCCGAGGAACGCAGGCCAGTCGAGGTGGTCGCTGCCGGGGGCCCCGCGGTCGTTGCCGCAGACCTGCACGTGCGCGATGCGGTCCCCGGCGCGCGTCACCGCGGCCGCCAGGTCCGTCTCCTCGATGTTCATGTGGTAGATGTCGAGCATGAGCCCGATCCCCTCCGACGGGAGGGGCGCGACGACGGCGAGGCCCTGGTCGACCGTGTTGACCAGGCTCGTCTCGTAGCGGTTGAGCGGTTCGAGGCCGATCCGCACACCTGCGGCCATCGCGTGCTCGACGACGGGGGCCAGGTGGTCGACGAGCTCGGCGTACGCGGCCTCGCGCTGGCCGGCGGTCATCCGCCAGGTACGCCCCACGGACGCGTACGCCGGCCCGCCGATGACGCGCGAACCGACGGCGTGCGCCATGTCGACGACCTGGCGCAGGTAGTCCTGGGTCCGGCGGATCGTGCCGCCGTCGGCCGAGACGAGCTCGCGCCCTGGGCCCATGACGAGCGAGACCGAGGCCGCGAGGCCGTTGTCCGCGAGGACGCCCGCGGCGAGCTGCGGGTTCCAGTCGGTCACGTCCTCGACGGGCAGCTCGAGGACGTCGAAGCCCCATCCGGCGACGCGCGGGGCGATCTCGCGCAGGGAGGCGTCGGTCAGGGGCGAGGTCCACACCCAGGTGTTGACCCCCAGGGGGCGCGTACGAGCCACGGTGCTCTCTTTCGTCGGTGGGTGCGCTGCCGGTCCGCCCGACGCCGGAGCCCACCTTCGCGGGGAAAGGTGCGCTGCGTCGTCGGGCGCCCGGGAGGTGCCGTGCGTACCGGCTCCCGGCCGGTCCCCCGAGGAGAGCGAGGGACCGGCCGGGCCGGGGTCAGCGGTTGGTCCAGGCCTCGGGGTAGCCGGGCAGGTCCTCGCCGCCGAACTTGGCGTAGTGCAGCGAGGGCATGTCCTTGTTGGCGTCGAGGTAGGCGTCCAGGTCCTCGCCCGTGATGGGCGACTGCGGCAGGACCCACTCGGCCGGGACCTGCTCTCCGTTCCAGATCTTCTGGGCCGCGAGGATCGGGGTGCGCCACTGGAAGTTGGAGTACACGGCGCCCAGGGCGGTCATGTCCGTCTCCTTCCACTTGCGCATGAAGCTCAGCTCGTCCTCGCCCATGAAGACCGGGTAGGGCTTGCCGGCGTCCTCGAACGCCTCGACCGCCGCGACGGCGCCGTCACCGGCGTCCATCCAGATGCCGTCCACGTCACCGCGCTGCAGGTACTGCGTCACGATGTCCTTGATCTTCGCGCCGTCACCACCGGTGAACTCCTGGCCCACGACCTCGATCTCGCTCTCGGAGAAGATCTTGTCGGCCGCGGCCCAGCGGTTCTCCAGCACGTCGACACCGGGCAGGATGCGCAGGGCCAGGACCTTCGAGCCGGGCTCGAGGTTCTCCACGAGGAACTCGGCGCCGTCGGCGCCGTAGGCGTAGCCGCCGATCGGGTGGATGTAGGTCACCATGCAGTCGGAGTTGACGCCGCGGTCGAACACGATGACGGGCTTGCCGGACGCGCACGCCGCCTCGACCGCCGGGGTCAGGGTCGCGGTGGTCGACGGCGAGATGATGATCGCGTCGCAGTCACCGGCCTCGACGAACGCCTGGATGTCCGAGATCTGCTTGTTGTCGTCGTCCGCGGCGTCCGAGACGCGGAACTCCGAGATCTCGCCCGAGGCCTTGAGGACCTCGACCTGCTGCTGCATCGTGATGAAGCCCGTCACGCGCCACGGGTTGGAGACCGAGGCGTTGGAGAAGCAGAGCTTCTTGCCGCCCTCCTTCGCGTACTGCGCGGTGTCCACGTACTCGGGGTCGATCGCCTGCAACCACGGCTGCTCGCCCGGCCCCTCGGGCACCGCGGTGCGCTGGGCGAGCTGACGGTCGTAGTCGGCCTGCACGAACCACTGGCTGTTCGCACCGGACTCGTTCGACTCCTCGGCCCCCTCGGAGGCCGTCTCTCCTCCGGCGGGGGCCTCGGGCACGTCGGTGCTGCACGCAGCGGTGAACAGCAGTGCCGCGGTCGCGGCTCCTGCCATGAGAACTCGAGAGCGTCGCATGTTCCTTCTCCTGATTTTCGGAAGACTTCGTTGTCCTGCCGACGCAACGGGTGCGACGGCCTGTCGGGGACGGATCTGTGTGGCGTTCCGGGTGGTGACCGGAGGACTAGGGCGCTGCTGGCTGGGGCTCCTTGGGGACGGTGGGTTCGGGGACCCCTGCCGGGGGGCTCGGCACGGCCTTGGACCGGCGCGGCATCGCGGCGTAGGCCACCGCGGCGATGATGATCACGCCCTGGACCGCGGGACGGATCGTGGACGGCAGGCTGAGCTGGTTGAACAGGGTGAACAGGGCTTCGAGTGTCAGTGCGCCGGCCATGGCCGCGACCACCGAGCCCCGGCCGCCGCCCAGGACGACGCCGCCCAGGACGACCGCCGTGATCGCCATGAACTCCAGGCCCTCGCCCACCTGGGCCGTCACGCCGGCGTAGCCGCCGATGAGGATGCCCGCGACCGTGGCCATGAAGCCGGAGAACAGGAAGGCCCGCGTGCGCACCCACCAGACCGAGGCGCCCGAGAACGCCGCGGCCACGTCGTTGTCCCCGGTCGCGACGAGCGTGCGGCCGAACGGGCGCCGCATGAGGACCACCGCGACCACACCGAGCACGACCGTGATGAGCACGGCGAAGGGGACCTGGAACTGCCCCGGGGTGTCCGGCAGGCCGCCGCGGCCCCACTGGCGGAAGCCGTCCGTGAGCGAGCCCGTGGGCGCCCCGCCGGTCCACAGGCGGATCGCGCCGTAGAGCACGAGCATCATGCCGAGCGTCGTGATGAACGACGGGACCTTCAGGAGCGTGACGATCAGGCCGTTGACGAGCCCGACCGCCAGGCCGAACAGGACCATGAGGCCGATCACGGGCCAGGTCATGGAGTCCTCGCCGTCGATGAGCTTGGCCGCGATGACGACCTGGGCCCCCACGAGCGAGCCGACCGAGAGGTCGAACTCCCCCGACACGATGACGAAGTACTGCCCGATCGCCAGGACGATCAGCGGCGCCGCCTTCTTGAGGAAGGCCATGATCGACATGGGCTCGCCGAACGAGGGGTTCATCACGAGGATCGCGACGAACACCACGATCAGCAGGGCGTAGACCGTCCAGGTGCTGCCCGACGTGACGCGCCGGACCCAGCGGGAGAGACCGTTCCCGGTGGTGGCGGCCGGCGTGGCCCCCGGGGTGCTCGGGCGGGTCGCGGGAGTGCTCGCGCTCATCGGGTGGCCTCCTTGCCGGTCGTGGCGGACGGGTTCTCGGGGTCCGCGGCGGCCCCTGGCCCTGCCGGGCCGGTGCGGTCCGGCGAGCTCGCGCCGCCGGGTCCGCCGCGGGAGCCGGGTCGGACGGACTGCGCCAGGGCCTTGAACCTCGCTCGGCTGCTCGCGGGGTCGATCTGGCGGCGGGCGTACATGGCGACCGCGGCGATGATGATCGCGCCGCGCAGGACGTCCTTGAAGAACGGGCTGACGTCGAGCACGTTGAACACGGTGTCGAGCGAGGCGAGGATCAGGACGCCGGCCATGGTGCCGAGGATGGAGCCGCGGCCTCCCATGAGCAGGGTCCCGCCGAGCACCACGGCCGCGATCGAGTTGAGGTCGTAGCCGTACGTGTAGACCAGGGCGTTGCCCGTGCCGAACCGTGCCGCGATGAGGAGGCCGGCGATGCCCGCGCACAGCGAGCACAGGACGTGGGCCAGGATGATCGACCGGTCCGTGCGGATCCCCGAGAGACGGGCGACGTCGATGTTCCCGCCGACCGCGAACATGTGGTAGCCCGGACGGGTGCGGGTCAGGAGCACGACGCCGAGCACCATGACGACCGCGAGCACGATGACCGAGACCGGCACCGGACCGATGCGCGTGTACCCGAAGCCCTGGAAGGCCTTGGGGACCTCGCCCGACGGGCCCTTGAACTGCGTGTCGAGGTAGCCCTTGATGACGAGGCCGACACCGAGCGTCGCGATGAACGAGTTCACGCGGAGCTTCGAGATGACGAGCCCGTTGACCAGTCCGACGCCCGCGGCGACCGCGAGCGCCGCGACCACGCCGAGCCAGATGCGCGACGGGTCACCGGCCATGGTCGTGGCGGCCACCAGCGAGGACCAGGCCACGACGTACCCGACCGACAGGTCGAGCGACTTGCACAGGATGACGAACGTCTGGCCGATCGCGACGAAGCCCAGCAGGCTCGTCTGGGACAGCAGGTAGAACAGGTTGCCCTGGCTGAAGAAGCTGCCGCCCTGCGCCGCGACGAGCCCGGCCGAGACGACCAGGATGCCGACGAGGGCGAGGTAGACGATCCCTGTCGAGCCGAGCCGGCGCCGTCGGGGGCCGGAGGTCGTGCTCCCCGCCCGGGGCGAGGCGGTGCTCACCGCGGTGCTCATTTCTCCTCCTGGAGGGTGTCGCTGTGCGCGGGACGGGCTGTCCGGACGCTTGACCCGACGGGGACGTCGAGCGCGGAGAGGTCGACCTCGACGTGCTCCGACGTGTCTCCGGCCCCGGTCGCGAGCGCCATGATGGTCTCCTCGTCGCTGCCTGCGGGGAGCTCGCCGGCGACCCGGCCGTCGCGCATCACGAGGATGCGGTCGGCCATCGCGACGACCTCGGGGAGCTCGGACGAGATGAGCAGGATCGCGACGCCGCGCGCCGTGAGGGTGCGCATGAGGTCGTAGACCGCGCGCTTGGCACCGACGTCGATGCCGCGCGTGGGTTCGTCGAGGACGATGACCGACGGGTCCGTCACGAGCCACTTGGCCAGCACGACCTTCTGCTGGTTCCCGCCCGAGAGGTACTGGACCTCGGCGTCCTTGGAGCGCGAGACGAGGTCGAGCGACGACAGGATGCCGGGGATCGCCTTGGCGCGGCGGTCGGAGGAACCGGGGGTCACGGCGTCGAGCACGAGCCGTGCGTTCGCGGAGATCGACTGCTCGAGGGCCAGGCCCTCGGCCTTGCGGTCCTCGGTCACGAGCGCGAGCCCGAGCCGGACGGCCTCGCGTGCCGAGCCCACCGTGACGGGCTTGCCGTCGAGCAGGACCGTGCCCCGGGTGAACGGCGCGACGCCGAACACGCCGTGCGCGATCTCGGTGCGTCCGCTGCCCTGGAGTCCCGCGAGGGCCACGATCTCCCCCGCGCGGACCTCGAGGTCGATCCCGTCGACCTGGGTGTTGCCCGCGCCCGCGAGCGCGAGCTTGACGGCGCCGGGCACCGTGCCCGGGTCCTTGTCCGGGTAGTAGCCCGCGAACTCGCGGCCGACCATGGTCCGCACGAGCTGGTCCGGGGTGATGTCGGCCGTCGCAGTCGTCAGGACGAAGTCGCCGTCCTTGAGGACGGTGATGGTGTCGCAGAGGTCGAAGATCTCCTTGAGGCGGTGCGAGACGTAGAGGATCGCGACGCCTCGGGAGCGCAGCTGCTGGACGAGCGCGTAGAGCAGCTCGACCTCCTGGTCGGCGAGCGCGGCGGTGGGCTCGTCCATCGAGATGATGCGGGCGTCGTAGGAGACGGCCTTGACGATCTCGACGATCTGCTGCTCGGCCACGGACAGCGACCCGACCCGCATCCACGACGCGAGGCCGTGCAGACCGAGGTCCGCGAGCAGCGCGTCGGTGTCGCGGGCCATGCGCCGGGCGTCGACGATCCCGAACCGGCGCGGCTCGCGGCCGAGGTACACGTTCTCCGCGACCGTGCGCTCGGGCAGGAGGTTGAACTCCTGGAAGACGGTCGAGACCCCGGCTGCCTGCGCGGCGAGGGGGGACGCGAACGTCGCGGGCGCGCCGTCGAGCTCCATGGTGCCCGCGTCGGGCTGGTGGACCCCGGCGATGATCTTCATGAGCGTGGACTTGCCGGCGCCGTTCTCCCCGACGAGCGCGTGGACCTCACCGGGTCGCACGTCGAGGTCGATGCCGCGCAGGACCGAGTTGCCGAAGAAGACCTTGCCGATGCCCCGCAGCCGCAGGAGGGGCGCGGCCACGCCCTCTCCTGCCGTCGGTGCTGTCATGCCTCTACCTCCACCCAGGTGCCGGTACGTGCGGAACGGGCCACGGCCTCGGCGAGGTGTGCGGCCCGGAGGCCGTCGGCGAACGTGGGCAGCCCGTCGGGCGTGCGCCCGTTGATGGCCGCCGCGGTGTCACCGACGAGCGCGTCGAAGCAGTCCTGGTATCCCTGCGGGTGTCCTGCGGGGAGCCGGGAGTAGCGGGCAGCCTCGGGCGTGAGGGCCTCGGGGTTGCGGATGAGCAGACGGCTCGTGTCGCGGCGGCCCTCCCAGAGGGTCTCCGGCCCCTCCTGGTCGAACGCGAGCGTCGACTCGGAGCCCGAGATCTCGAGGAAGAGCCGGTTCTTGCGGCCTGCCGAGACCTGGCTGATGACCGCCGAGCCGAGCGCCCCGCCGTCGGTCTCGTACTGCAGGGTCACGGCGTCCTCGGTGCGGACCGGCGCGGGGCGCCCGTCGGCGCCCGTGCGCTCGGCGTTGATCGTCGCGGTCTGCGCGACGAGCCGTGCGATGCGCTGGCCCGTCGTGAACTCGAGGAGGTCGCAGAAGTGGGAGCCGATGTCGCCGAACGCGCGGCTCGCGCCACCGAGTGCGGGGTCGACGCGCCAGTTGTCGTCGCTGGCCCGCAGGAGCCAGTCCTGGAGGTAGGACCCGTGCACGAGGCTGATGGTGCCGACCGCGCCGCTGCGGACCCGGGCGCGCGCCTCGCGCACCATGGGGTGGAAGCGGTAGGCGAAGGGCACGACGGCGACGCGGCCGTCCGCGGCGGCGGCCTCCTCGGCGAGACCGGCGAGCGCGATCGCGCCCTCGAGGTCCGTCGCGAGGGGCTTCTCGCACACCACGTGCTTGCCCGCGGCCAACGCCGCCGTGGCGAGCGGGACGTGCAGGAAGTTGGGGGTGCAGATGTGCACCACGTCGATGTCCGGGTCGTCGATGAGCTCCTGCGACGTGGCCGCGTAGCCCAGTGCCCCGAGGTCGGCGGCGGCCTCGCGCGCCCCCGGCGCGTCGATGCCGGCGACCGAGACGAGGTCTCCCCCGGCCGTGCGGATCGCACGGGCGTGGACCTCGCCGATGAAGCCGGTGCCGATGATGCCGGCACGGTAGCCCGCGGCGGGCAGCCGGCTCGGCAGCAGGTCGGTCGCTGGACGTTCGGGGACGGGGGTGGTCGCGGCCCCCACGACGGGGCGGCCGTCCAGGGCGGACAGCTCCGTCCTGGTGGCGGGGGCGTCGATGGCCCCGAGGTCTCGCGCGACTTCTTCGGCTCGCATGTCCCATACCGTAGGGCGACTTATGACGAGGGTCAAGCAAAAGCCGGATGTTTGATGTCACCGTTCGGTAACTCCATCGGTTAAACAATTGTGGAAGCGCGCCGTTCCGCGGGAAACCGACCCTCGACCGGCGCGGAATCGCGCTCCGCGGGCCCCAGGGCGGCACCGAGGACGCGCGCCGGGCCGCCCCACAGACCCCCGCGCCGGCATCGCGCCGCACACGCCGAAGGGCGCCCTCCCGGGGTGGGAGGACGCCCTCGCGGGGAGCTCGGGGACTACTCCTTGGTCGAGAACGCCGCGTCGAACGCGGCCTCGGGCGCCTCGAACGCATACTGCTTCACGAAGGCGAGCGCCTCGGGCGCACCCACGAGGCGGTCCATGCCCGCGTCCTCCCACTCGACCGAGATCGGGCCCTCGTAGCCGATGCTGTTGAGCATCCGGAAGGCGTCCTCCCAGGGCACGTCGCCGTGACCGGTCGAGATGAAGTCCCAGCCGCGGCGAGGGTCGGCCCACGCCAGGTGCGACCCCAGCCGCCCGTTGCGGCCGTTGTGCATGCGCTTCTTCGTGTCCTTGCAGTCCACGTGGTAGATCCGGTCCTGGAAGTCCCACAGGAAGCCGACCGGGTCCAGGTCCTGCCACACCATGTGGCTCGGGTCCCAGTTGAGGCCGAACGCCTTGCGGTGACCGATCGCCTCGAGCGTGCGGACCGTGGTCCAGTAGTCGTACGCGATCTCGCTCGGGTGCACCTCGTGGGCGAAGCGGACCCCGACCTCGTCGAACACGTCGAGGATCGGGTTCCAGCGGTCCGCGAAGTCCTGGTAGCCCGCGTCGATCATGTCCTGCGACGCCGGCGGGAACATCGCGACGTACTTCCAGATCGACGAGCCCGTGAAGCCGACGACCGTCTTGACGCCCAGCCTCGCCGCGAGACGAGCGGTGTTCTTCATCTCCTCGGCCGCGCGCTGCCGCACGCCCTCGGGGTCGCCGTCGCCCCACACGCGGTCCGACAGGATGTCGCGGTGCCGCTGGTCGATCGGGTCGTCGCACACCGCCTGCCCCTTGAGGTGGTTCGAGATCGCGTAGACCTTCAGGCCGTGCGCCTCGAGCAGCGCGAGCTTGCCCGCGACGTACTCCTCGTCGTCCCAGCGCCACGGGTCCAGGTGGTCGCCCCAGCAGGCGATCTCCAGACCGTCGTAGCCCCAGCCCGATGCGAGGCGCACGACCTCCTCGAAGGGCAGGTCGGCCCACTGGCCGGTGAACAGGGTGATGGGTCGTGCCATGTCGATGTCTCCTTCGTTCCGACGCCCGTGGTCCGGGAAGTCTCGGTGGTCGTCCTGTGGTCGGGTGCTCTCGATGAGGGTCGCCCTACGGGCGCTTCGTGGCCGTCGCGCGGCGACGGAGCACGAGCACGGCCCCCGCTGCGAGGAGCAGGACCGTGCCCCCCACGACGAGCGCCGTCGTCGGGACGCCCGACTCCTCGTCGCTCGCCGCCGCTGCCGAGTCCCCCTCGGCACCGACCTCCGTGTCACCCTCCGCAGATGCGGGTGCGGGCGCGGCGGGCGGCGGGACCACGTCGATCTGCGAGGTCGCGGTCGTGGCGACCGGCGTGGTCGTCGTCGCGGTCACGGTCCAGTGGCCGTCGGTCAGCACGTCCGGCGCGGACGTGTACCAGCCGACGCCCTCCGAGGCCGACGAGAGCTGGAGGGGGCCGATCTCCGTCCCGGCGTCGGACACCGCCGTGACCATGACGTCGACGATCTCCTCGACCGGGTGCCCGTCCGTCTTGTAGGTCACGTTGACCGAGATGCCACCGGCACCGTCGCCGCCGATCGACAGGATGATGTCGCCACCGTGCGCGCTCGCAGGCACCGCGCCCAGCACGGTCGCGAGCAGCGTCCCGAGCAGCAGGGCCATGCCTGCGGCCGCGGCCGCGCGCACGCGCCCGAGGGCGCTGGTCAGGGGGGCGGAGCGGGCGCGAGGGCGGGGGGTGCGCGCCCGGTCGGGACCGGTGTGCCGGTTCGCCTGCTGAGTCATGTCGCTCATCACCTCGTCGTGAAGGAAGGGGTCGTGCGTCGGGCTGTGCGGCCCGGTGGACCGAACGGTACTGCTGGACGTGCGGTGCACGACCGCGCCTCGCGCGGCGGTGCAGCCGGTGGTGCTAGCCCGCGGGACGCATG
>NZ_JBHUAD010000077.1:0-15982 GCF_042789955.1 Oerskovia sp. NPDC056781 | reverse complement strand
CACGTAGGGGGTGCGGCCGCTGGCCGCGAGCCCCACGACCAGGTCGCCGGCCCGGACGCCGTCGGCGTCGCGCCGTCCGAGCTCGACGTCGTCCTCGGCTCCTTCGACCGCGAGCATCATCGCGCCGGCGCCGCCCGCGAGGTGCGCCTCGAACCACTCGTCCCCCACGCCGTACGTGGGCAGGAGCTCGACCGCGTCGAGGACGCCGAGGCGCCCCGACGTGCCGGAGCCGAAGTAGTGGACCTTCCCGCCGCTGCGGAGCGCGGCCACGGCGAGGTCGACGGCCGCGGTGATGCGGTCGGCCTCGGCACGCACGGCGTCGGCGACCCCGGCGTCCTCGTCGGTGATGCGCCGTACGACCTCGGCCGTGGGCAGCAGGTCGATGTCCGTGGTGCGCGGGTTGCGGTCCTCGGTCGGCGACGCGAGCCGGAGCACCTCCTGCCAGTCGTCGTCGGAGGAGGTGAGTCCTGCCGGTCCGGCGTCCGTCGCGGGGCGTGTGTCGGTCATCGGTGCGTTCCCTTCGGCATCGGGGCGAGCCCGAACGGGGTGTTGGCCAGCACGAGCCGGCGGATGGGCCCGGTGAACGCGGGCCAGACGAGCGGGGTGGGCGGGGTGAGCGAGCCGAGGACCGCGGCACGGCGCGCCCCGGTCGAGCGGCGGCGCTGGACCCCCTTGGCGGTGCCGGCGACCCCGTGCGCCGACAGGAAGCCGAGGAGCGCGAAGAGGTACGCCTCCTTGGCGTCGATGGGCATCCCGAGCTGGTCGGCAGTGAGGAGCTCGCAGTCGCGCGGCAGGTAGGCGCGCAGTCGCGCGAGCAGCGTCGGGTTGTGCGCGCCACCGCCCGAGACGACGACGCGGCGCACCTCGCGCTGGGGTTCGGCGGCGTCGCTCGCGCTGCGTCGGTCGGCGGGGATCGACTGGGCGACCGTGAGCAGCCCTTCCGCGATGGTGACCGCGGTGAGCTCGGTGAGGGTCGCGACCAGGTCGGGTCCGGTGAGATCGGGGCGCACGGACGCGAGCTTGCGCGGCACGTACGTCGCGTCGAACAGCTCACGGCCGGTCGACTTGGGTGCCTTCGCCGCGAAGTACGGGTCGTCGAGCAGGGCGCGCAGCGCGGCCTGGTCCACGGTCCCGGCGGCGCCCAGGGCGCCGTCGCGGTCGAACGGCTCGCCCGTGAGCCGGCGGGCGGTGAGGTCGATGAGGCAGTTGCCGGGGCCGGTGTCCCACCCGGTCACGGGTGCCTCGACCTCGCCGACGAGCGTGACGTTCGCGATCCCGCCGATGTTGAGCGCTGCGCTCAGCCCGGCCGGCGCGCCGTCGGGCGACTGCGGGTCGCGGCCGAGCCACAGGGCGTCGAGGACGCTCACGAGTGGCGCGCCCTGGCCGCCTGCGGCGATGTCGGCGACGCGGAAGTCGCTGATGACGGGTCGCTTGGTGCGCTCGGCGATCCAGGCGGCGTTGCCGAGCTGGAGGCTGCCGTGCGCGCGGGCACCGACGACCCAGTGGTAGAGCGTCTGCCCGTGCGACGCGACGAGGTCGACGTCACCGCCGGCGACGTCGTCGATGGCCTGGCGTCCGGCACGGCCGAACTCCTGCCCGATGAGCGTGTCGAGCTGCGTGACCTCGCCCATGTCGACCGCGGCCGGCGGCAGCGCCTTGAGGATGCGTTCGCGCAGCGCGGCAGGCCACTCGTACTCGGTGTGCCCGAGGGGGCGCATGCGCAGGACCCCGTCGGGGCCGAGGTGGAAGTCGGCGGCGGCCGCGTCGATCGCGTCGACCGACGTGCCGGAGGACAGGCCGAGGACGATCATCGGGTCACCTCCGAGGTGAGCGCGGTCAGCTGCCCGACGGCGGCGCGCGCGTTCGCACGTCCGGTGCCGCAGGCGACGACCACGGTGGTCCGGTCCCCGAACCAGGCGGGGACGGCGTCGGGGAAGCCGGTGTGGACGGCGACAAGGTCTGGCCGGGCGGCGCGCAGGGCGTCGAGCATGCCGGCCTCGCGGCTGCCCGGGACGGGCTCGCGCGTGATGACGACCAGCGGGCGGGCGGGGGCGTCCGCCTGTCGGGCCGAGACCGCGGCGAGCACGTCCTCCCACCCGGCCTGGTCGGAGAAGGCGTGGAGGGTCGTGCCGGGGAAGGCTGCGACGAGCGCGGTCTGGACGTGCTGGGCGGTGCGCCCGGCAGCGTGGTCGAACCGCTGGCGCAGGTCGACGACGTCGGGCGCGGGGCCGGACGGGTCGAGGTGCGTGGTGGGACCGTGGACGCGCGCGGCCCGCTCTGCGGCCTCCTGCCCGACGGCGGCGAGCGCCTCGAGCGCGGCCGTCGCCTCCGCGGGGCCGCAGGTCGCGCCCGCGGACGCCTGGAGCTCGCGCACCCGGCGCACCGTGCGTGCGGTGCGGGCCGCGGACTCCTGGAGACGCTCGATCGTGACCCGGCCCTCCTCGACCGCGGCGAGGAGCGCGGACTGCGCCTGGCGGAACAGCGCCTCGTCGTCGCGGCCGACCGTCGTGCCGAGGCACAGCAGGTCCGCACCGCCCTCGACGGCCTGGACCGCGACCTCGCCGATCCCGTCGCCGCCCGTGACCGCGCCCATGTCGAGGGCGTCGGTGATGATCGGGCCCTCGAAACCGAGCTTGCGCGCCAGTGCGGCGGCAGCAGGCTCGAGCGAGACGGGTCGCGGACCGATCGCAGGGACGAGCAGGTGCGCGGTCATGATCGAGTCGATGTCGACGTCGGGCTCGAAGGCCCGCACGAAGGGCGGCAGGTCGCGCTCGCGGACCGTCTCGAGCGAGTCGTCGACCACGGGCAGCGACAGGTGGGAGTCCACGTCGGTCGCGCCGTGCCCCGGGAAGTGCTTGCCGCACGCCCCGACACCCGCCCGGTGCAGGCCCTGGACGAACGCGGCGCCGTGCCGGGACACGAGCCCGGGCGTCGCGCCGAACGCACGCACGCCCACGACGGGGTTCTCGGTCCGGGAGTTCACGTCGAGCACGGGCGCCAGGTCGAGGTCCACGCCGGTCGCCGCGAGCAGCCGTCCGAGGGCGAGCGCGACGCGCTCCGTGAGGTCCTCGTCGTCGACCGTCCCGAGGGCCGCGGCCCCCGGGATGCTCGACCCCGTGACGGCCTCGAGCCGGCTGACGTCGCCGCCCTCCTCGTCGATCGTGATCAGCAGGTCGGGCGAGACCTCGTGGAGGTGGGCCGAGAGCCTGGCGGTCGTGGCGACGTCGGGCGTGTTGTACGCGAAGTAGACGACTCCCGCGAGCCCCTCCTCGCAGGCCGCGAGGAGCCAGGCCGGGGCGTCGGTCCCCGTGAAACCGGGGAGCAGGACGCCGTTGACGGCGCGCAGCGCGTCGTGGTGCACGGTGGTCATCCCTTCACCGACCCAGCGGTCAGGCCGGAGGACAGGTTGCGCTGCACGAGGACGAAGAAGACGATCACGGGCAGCGTGATGAGGGTCGAGGCGGCCATGACGGCGCCCCAGTCGGTCGTGTTCTCGCCGAAGAACTTCTGCAGGCCGATGGGCACGGTGTACTTGGCCGACTGCTGCAGGAACGTCAGGGCGAAGATGAACTCGTTCCACGCGGTGATGAACGAGAAGACGCTCGTGGCGACCACGCCGGGGGCGACGAGCGGCAGCAGGATCTTCCAGAACATGCGGCCCCACGAGGCGCCGTCGAGGTACGCGGCCTCCTCGAGCTCGACCGGGACGGCCGCGACGAAGCCACGCAGCATCCAGATCGCGAAGGACAGCGAGAAGGCGATGTAGACGATCGTCAGACCCAGGAGCGAGTTGAGCATGCCGAGCGTGCGCATCTGGAGGAACAGCGGGATGACGAGCGCCTCGAGGGGCACCATCTGCACCATGAGGACGAGCACGAGGATCGACTTGCGGAAGCGGAACGTGAAGCGGCTCACGGCCACCGCGGCGAGCAGCGCGAGCACCGACGAGAACACGACCGCGCCGATCGCGACGACGATCGAGTTGCGCAGGTAGTGGCCGAACCCGCCGTCGTCGATCACGGTCACGAAGTTGTCCCACGTGACCCCGGCGGGCAGGATCCGCGCGCCACGCGTCGCGGCCTCGGGGTCGATCGCCGAGGAGAACATCCAGTACGCGGGGAACAGCGCGAAGGCGAGCAGCGCGACGATGCCGACGACCTTGCCCACGGTGGGCAGGGGACGCTTGCGCGCCTTGACCCGCAGGACCTGCGGGGCGCGCGGGGCGCTTCCGTCGATCGATGCGGGCTCCGTGCGACCCGTGCGGCCGGCCGTGGGCGGGGTGCTGGACGGGGTACCGGTCAGGGCGCTCACAGCTCCTCCTCCTTGAACAGGGTGCGCATGTACACGACGGTGATCCCGAGCAGGATCAGGGTGAGCAGCACGGCGATCGCCGAGCCCATCCCGTACTTGCCCTGCGCGAAGGACTGGATGTACGACCACACGCCGAGGTTGAAGACCTCCTTGTTGCCGCCGTTGCCGCCGGGCATCAGGTAGATCTGCGTGAAGACCTTGAAGTCCCAGATGGTCGACAGGATCGTCACGACCGCGAAGACGGGGCGCAGGATCGGCGCGGTGATGGTCCAGAACCGGCGCCAGGGCGTGGCGCCGTCCATCATCGCGGCCTCGTGCAGCTCCTTGGGGATCGTCAGGAGGCCCGCGAGGACCGTGATCGCGACGAAGGGGAATCCGTGGTGCACGACGTTGAGGGTCGCGATCGCGTAGAAGCTCAGACGCTCGGTGAACCAGTTCGTGGTCGCCGGGTCGATGAGCCCGACCGAGTCGAGCACCGAGGAGACCAGACCGTTGAGCGGGTCGAAGATCCAGATCCACACGTACGTGCCGGTGATGGCCGGGACGGCCCAGGCGACCATGATCGCCGTCGAGCAGACCGTGCGCCAGAGCGTCCCGAGGTTGTTGAGGAACAGCGCGACGGCCGTGCCCAGGACCACCGTCAGGACCACGCACGCGACCGCGAAGCCGATCGTGTTGGGCAGGACGACGGTCCACAGGAACGAGTCGCCGAAGATCGCGGCGTAGTTATCGAAGCCGATGTAGTTCGACTCGCCCGAGGCGATCTGCCGCAGGCCGTAGTCCTGCAGCGAGATCATCACGACGCGGGCCAGAGGCCACAGGAGCAGGACGCCGAGGACGCCGAGCGCGGGGGCCAGGAGCAGCCAGGGACGCAACGGCGACTTGTGGCCGAGCACTTGCATGCCACGTCGGCCGACGCCGCGGCGCGGGCTGGAGGAGGGGGCCGGGGCCGGGGCCCGGCGCGTCAGCTGGTCGGCCGACGCGCCGGGAACCTGGTGCAGATCTGCCATGGGCTCGTCAGGACCCGAAGGACTCGTTCATGTCGGCGGCCGCGGTGTCGGCGGCCTCCTGCACCGTGGCGCTGCCCGAGAGGATCGACTGCAGCATCGTCTCGACCGTCTTCTTGCCCTGGATCTGGCCGTAGAGCGGCGTCACCGGGACCGAGGCGCCGGCCTCGACCATCTGCTGGGCGAACGGCGCGACGAGCGGGTCGTTCTCCTCGATGACCTTCTCGAGGAGCGAGGTCTGGCCGGGGAAGTAGCCGGACTGGTTGCCCCACTCCTGCGCGAACTTGCCGGTCGTCATCATCTCGACGAACTCCCACGCGAGGTCCTGCTTCTCGCTGGCCGCGAAGACACCCAGGTGCGACCCGCCCAGGAACGAGTCCGACAGGCCGTCGGTCTCGCCCGGGATGGGGAACGCGCCGATCTTGTCGGCCATGTCCGGGACGTCCGTGAGGATCTTGCCCGGGGTCCAGCTGCCGGAGATCATCATGCCGACGTTGCCCTGCTCGAAGTTCGACAGGAGGTCGGTCTCCTTCCAGGTCGTCGCCGCCGCGGTCGACAGGCCCGCGTCGGTCGCGAGACCCGTGTAGAACTCGAGACCCTTGACGGAGTCCGCGGAGTTGATCTCGGACTTCCAGGTGTCGCCGTCCTTGACGGCCAGGTCGCCGCCCGCACCCCAGATGAAGGGCATGGCGCCGTACTGGGAGTCACCGGCGATCGGGAAGGGGATGAGGCCCGGGTTCGCGGCCTTGAGCGTCTCGGCCGCGGCCTGGAGCTCGGCCCACGTCGTCGGGATCGCGATGCCGGCCGCCTCGAAGAGGTCCTTGCGGTAGATGACCGAGCGCACCCCGGCGTACCAGGGCATGCCGTACTGCGCGTCGTCGAGCGTCGCGGACTCGACGAGCCCGGGGACGAGGTCCTCCTCGAGGCCCGCGTCCTTGATCCGGTCGGTCAGGTCGGACAGGGCACCGACGTCGGCGAACTCACCGGTCCAGGTGGTGCCGAGCTCGGCGACGTCGGGCGTGGTGTTGCCCGCGATGGAGGTCGTGAACTTGTCGTGGGCGCTGGCCCACGGCTGGAACTCGATCTGGAGGTCGGCGCCGGTCTCTTCCTTGAACGCGGTGGTGACCTCGTCGAAGAAGGCGTCCCCGTCGGGGTTGGTGCCTTCCATGATCCAGACGGTGAGGGTCTCGCCGGTGTGGTCGGCGGAGGCTGCGTCCCCCGTGGCCTCGCCGCCGCTGTTGTCCCCACCGCCACACGCGGTGAGGCCGAGCGCCAGGAGGAGGGTGCCCGTGACGGCCACCGTGCTGCGTCGCTGCATGCCGTGACTTCCTTTCTGGTCGGCTGCCGCGTCGCGGCCAGCCGTTCGTCCCTGCGGACCTGATCGTTCGTGGGGGCGCCGGATCGTCGGCACCCTTCGACTCTGAAACAAACTTACATCAGGTTGGGTGTTCGTGAAGATTACCGCCAACGACGGGCAGAGGGAAGCCGGTCGCGAAGTTGTGACCAGTTGGTGACCTCGGCGACCTGACGGCGCGAGCCCCGGCGGCGGTCGGGCGCGTGACCGCGTCCCGACCGCGACCCGGGCCACCGCGTCACGGCACGCGCGCGGTCCACTCCTCGGTCCCGAACTTCGTGCGCACGAGCTCCTCGGCCTGTGCGCGCTCGTCGGCGGTCACCGCGCCGTCGACCGTGCGGTACCGCGACCGGAAGTGCGCCTTGAAGGCCTCGATGACCTCCCCGCGCGCCATGCCGGTCTGCGAGCGCACGGGGTCGACGCGCTTGTTGGCGCTCTTGGTCCCCTTGTCGCTCATCTTCTCGCGACCGATGCGCAGGACCTCGAGCATCTTGTCGGCGTCGATGTCGTAGGCCATGGTCACGTGGTGCAGCACCGCTCCCCCGCGCAGGCGCTTCTGCGCGGCGCCCGCGATCTTGCCCGCGGGGGACGCGATGTCGTTGAGCGGCTTGTAGGTGGCGTTCACACCCACGTCGGCGAGCGCCCCCAGCACCCAGTCGTCGAGGAACGCGTACGAGCGCTCGAAGCTCAGGCCCTCGACGAGCGAGGCCGGGACGGTCAACGAGTACGTGATGGTGTTGCCGGGCTCGACGAACATGGCGCCTCCACCCGAGATCCGGCGGACCACGGTGATGCCGTGCTTCGCGGCCCCCTCGGGGTCGACCTCGTTCTTGAGCGACTGGAACGACCCGATGATGACGGCGGGCGCTCCCCATTCCCAGATGCGCAGCGTGGGACCGCGCCGGCCGGCGTCGAGCTCCTCGGTGAGGACCTGGTCGAGCGCGAGGTGCATCGCGGGCTGCTCGGGCCCCTCGTGGATGATCTCGAAGACGTGGTCGTCCCAGCCGGTCGCGTGACCGAGCGCGCGGCGCACGGCGATCGCGACGGCCTCGGGCGAGAACCCGACCATCGTGATGTCGTCGGTCAGCACGGCCTCGATCGCACGCGTCAGGTCGGCGACGGTCGACGTCTCGGGCAGCCCGGTCAGGGCGGCGTTGATGTCGTCGAGCGCGTCGTCGGGCTCGAGGAAGAAGTCTCCGCTCAGCGCGACGCGGGACAGCCTCCCCTCGTCGGTCTCGACGTCGACCGCCACGAGCTTGCCACCGGGAACCTTGTACTCGCCTCTCATGGGCTCCACGGTACGTGCCCCTGGACGTGAGTCAGCGCTCCACGGGTCGCCCGCACCGCCGGACACCCGGTGACCTGGGCCACACGGAGGAGTAGCCTCCAAGCAGCAGGGCGTCAGGCCCCGGGCGAGGCCCCGGCACAGGGTCTGGTCCGAGGTCCGTCGAGGACCCGGTCGAGGACCCGGTCGAGGACCCTGGCCGACGGCGCCGCGAGAGTCCCGCGCACAGGGCCGGGTGAACCCCGTGGCACTTTTCTCCGCAAGGTGGCGCCATTGTGAAACTTCATGCCACAATGAGGCGTGACCAGCACGCAGGACCTCGACCCCGCCCGCCCGGAGGCCCGTGCAGACGTCCCGACGCCACCGACGGGCTCCCCCCGCTGGATCGTCGCGATCGACGTCGGCGGGAGCGGCAGCCGCCTCGTCGCGGCAAGGCTCGACAGCGATCCCAGCAGCGATGCCGACCTCGACCCCGAGGCGCACCACACAACCCTCACCGGACGTCCGGTCGCGATCGGACCCGACGGCAGCGACGTCGCCGAGGTCGTGCACGACCTGGGCGCAGCCTTCGTCGCGGCCTGGACCGAGACCCACGGCGAGCCCCCCGTGGTCGCCTCCGCCGCGGTCGGCGCGACGGGCGTCGCGACCCTCGTCCCGGACCCGACCGCCGTCCACGACGCGCTCCGCGCGAGCCTCTGCGCCGAACGCACCGCGGTCGCGGCCGACGCCGTGACCGCCCACCTCGGCGCGCTCGGCGGCCGGGCCGGGGCAGTCGTCGCGGTCGGCACGGGCACCATCGCCCTGGGCACGGACCTCGCCGGGACCTGGCAGCGCGTCGACGGGTGGGGACACCTCCTCGGCGACCTCGGCTCGGCGTCGTGGATCGGCGCCCACGGGCTGCGGGCCGCGCTCGCCGCGCACGACGGCCGTTCGACGGGCGGCTCGCGCCCGCTGCTCGCCGCCGCCACGGCGCGGTTCGGCCCCGCCCCGACCTGGCCCGCCCAGCTCTACACGCGCCCCGACCGCGCCCAGGTCCTCGGGTCGTTCACGCCCGACGTCGCGGCGGCCGCCGCGGCGGGCGACCCGGCGGCCGTGCAGATCCTCACCGAGGCCGGCCGGCACCTGGCCGAGTCGCTCGCGGCCGCCCTCGTGCCCGGGCTGCCGCCGCTCGCCGCCGCGACGGGTGGCGTCCTGGCAGCAGGCCCGTCGCTGACGGGTGCGCTCGCGCGCCGCTTCGCCGCGCTGCGCCCCGATGCCGAGCTCGTCCCCTCCGCGGGCACCCCGCTCGACGGCGCGCTGCACCTGGCCCGGCTGCTCGCCGAGAGCGCCCAGAGCACGGGGGCCGCCGGGCGCACCGGTGGCACCGCCGCGCTCGTCGCGCACGAGCCGTGGCTGAGCCTCGGGGGCTCTCCCCCGAACCCCGCACCCACCACCGGCGCCCGCCCCCGAAGCGACGACCCCACCGCCGGCCACCCCGCACCGATCACAGGAGATCCGACATGACAGGTGATGGACTCGTCCGCATCCGGCAGGCCCTGCCGACCCTCCGCCCGGCCGAGGCCCGGATCGCGGAGGCCGTGCTCGCGGACCCGACCGCCGTCGTCGGGTCCACGATCAACGAGCTCGCGGCGCGAGCGGGCGCCTCCCAGGCGACGGTCGTGCGGTTCTGCCGGGCGATCGGCTACGCGGGGTACCCCGAGTTCCGCATCGACCTCGCTCAGGCCACGTCGCGCCGCGAGATGGAGCTCGAGCGCTCGAACGTCGCGCACGGCGAGATCAACGAGACGGACACGGCCGAGGACGTCGTCGCGAAGATCGCGTTCCACGAGGCGCGGACGATCGAGGAGACCGCGCGCATGCTCGACCTCGGCGCGCTCGAGCAGGTCGCGGCGGCCGTCGCGGCCGCGCCCCGGGTCGACGTGTTCGGCGTCGGGTCGAGCCAGCTCACCGGGCAGGACCTCGCGCAGAAGCTCCAGCGCATCGGGCTCGTGTGCTTCGCCGCGCCCGACCCGCACCTCCAGCTCCAGTCCGCGGCGCTCCTGCGCCCGGGCGCGGTCGCGATCGGGATCTCGCACAGCGGGCAGACGGTCGAGACCAACCATGCGCTCGGCATCGCACAGGCGCGCGGCGCGACGACCGTCGCGATCACCAACTTCCCCGAGTCCCCCCTGGGGCAGGAGGCCGGCATCGTCCTGGGCACCACGGCGCGCGAGACGCAGTTCCGCTCGGGCGCCCTGTCGAGCCGCATCGCACAGCTCGCGGTCGTCGACTTCCTGTTCGTCCGCGTGGCCCAGCGCCTGTACGAGCAGACCAGCGCCAACCTCAAGGCGACCTACGACGCGGTCCAGCCCCACCGGCTCGACGGGGAACGCAAGGCCCGGGCATGAGCGTCTCCGCCGCGACGACGCGGGCCCTCGAGATCCGGACCGACCTCCTGACGCGGGTCGCCCAGGCGCACGACGCGTCGCACTATCTGCTGCGCCCCGAGGCGGTGGCCCGCGCCCAGGACGTGCCCGACGTCGTCGCCGCCTTCGCCGAGGCCCGTCACCGCGGGCTCTCGGTCACGTTCCGCTCGGGCGGGACGAGCCTGTCGGGACAGGCGTCGGGCGCGGGCCTGCTCGTGGACACGCGCACGCGCTTCACGCGCGTCGAGGTGCTCGACGACGGCGCCCGCGTGCGCTGCCAGCCCGGCGTGACGCTGCGCTCGGTCAACGGGCGGCTCCTGCGCCACGGGCGGCGGCTCGGCCCCGACCCGGCGAGCGAGATCGCGTGCACGATCGGCGGGGTCGTCGCCAACAACTCCTCGGGCATGGCCTGCGGGACGGTCGACACCGCGTACCGCACGATCGAGTCGATGACCCTGGTCCTGCCCAGCGGGACCGTGCTCGACACGGGCGCCCCGGACGCGGACGAGCGGCTGCGGGCCCTCGAGCCGGCGCTGCACCAAGGCCTGGCCGAGCTGCGCGACCGGGTACGCGCGAGCGCGTCGATGCGGGCCACGATCGCGCACCAGTACTCCATGAAGAACACCATGGGCTACGGGGTCAACGCGTTCGTGGACCACGACTCCCCCGTCAAGATCCTGGAGCACCTGGTCGTCGGGTCGGAGGGGACGCTCGCGTTCGTGGCGGACGTGACGTTCCGGACCGTGCCGCTGCTGCCCGCGGCCTCGACCGCCCTCCTGGTCTTCGACGCGCTCGAGCGCGCGACCGACGCCCTGGCGAGCATCACCGCCTCGGGCGCGCGCGCGATCGAGCTGCTCGACGCGGCCTCGCTCCGTGTCGCGGCCGCGGACCGGCTGGCCGACGCGTCGATGCGGGCCTTCGCGGCCGCGACGACCCAGACGGCCCTGCTCGTCGAGTACCAGGCCACGTCCCCCGACGCGCTCGAGCCGTTCGAGGAGGCCGCCCGCCGCGTCATCGACGACCTCGCCCTCGCGACACCTGCCGGGCTCACGCGCGACCCCGCGGCCCGCGGGCGCCTGTGGCGTGTGCGCAAGGGCCTGTACACCGCGGTGGCCGGGGCTCGCGCACCCGGCAGCACCGCTCTGCTGGAGGACCTGGTCGTCCCGGTCCCCGACCTCACCGCGACGGTCGGCGACCTGGGTGGGCTCTTCGCGCGGCACGGCTACGACGACGCCGTGACGTTCGGGCACGCCAAGGACGGCAACCTGCACTTCATGATCACCCCACGCCTGTCCGACGACGGCGAGCTCGACCGGTTCGCGGCCTTCACCGAGGACATGGTGACCCTGGTGCTCGACCGTGGCGGCTCGCTCAAGGCCGAGCACGGCACGGGCCGCATCATGGCGCCGTTCGTCCGTCGGCAGTTCGGGGACGACCTGTACGCCGTGATGCGCGAGGTCAAGGCGCTGTGCGACCCGACCGGACTGCTCAACCCGGGCGTGCTCCTCACGGACGACGACGAGGCGCACCTGGCCCACCTCAAGCTCGTGCCGCCCGTCGGGGAACCGGCAGCGGGAGAACTCGCCGAGGTCGTGGACCGGTGCGTCGAGTGCGGTTACTGCGAGCCCGCATGCCCGTCGCGGACCGTCACGACGACCCCGCGCCAGCGCATCGCGCTGCTGCGCGAGATGGTCACGGCTGACCCGTCCGAGCTCGCGGAGCTCGAGCGCGCCTACGAGTACTCGGCCGTCGACACGTGCGCCGTGGACTCGCTGTGCGTGACCGCCTGCCCGGTCGGGATCGACACGGGCAAGGTCATGAAGGTCCGGCGCGCGCAGCGCCACGGGGCCGTCGTCCAGCGTGCCGGGCGCACGGCGGCCGAGCACTGGGGCGGCGCGGTCACCGGCCTGCGCGGGGCGCTCGGGGTCGTCGACCGCCTGCCCACCCCGCTCGTGACCGCGGCCTCGAAGGTCGGGCGCGCCGTGCTGGGTGCGGACGTCGTGCCGCTCGTCGGGTCGGACCTGCCCGGGCCGGGACCTCGTCGCGTGGCGTCGGCCGGGACCGTGGCGGACGCGTCGGTCGTCTTCTTCCAGTCGTGCATGGGCTCGCTCTTCTCCCCTGCCGAGGCCTCCCCCAGCCCGGGCGGCGTGGGCCCGGCGTTCCTCGCGCTGTGCGAGCGCGCCGGGATCACGGTCGCGGTCCCCGCGGGGATCGCGGGCCTGTGCTGCGGCACGCCCTGGGTCTCCAAGGGGCTGACCGACGGCGCCGCCGCGATGGCCGAGCGGACCTTCGACGCGCTCTGGGCCGCGACCGACGGTGGCCGCCTGCCCGTCGTCTCGGACGCGTCGAGCTGCACGCACGGGCTCGAGGGGGTCGGGTCCCACCTGGCCGGCGAGGCGCGCGAGCGGTTCGAACGGCTGCGCGTCCTGGACGCCGTGACGTTCGTGCGCAGCGACGTCCTGCCCGCGCTCGAGGCGAGCGGCCGCTCCCCCCGGGCCGCCGGGACGACGCTGGGCTCGCTCGTCCTGCACCCCACGTGCTCGTCGATCCACCTGGGGGTCGTCGGCGACCTCGAGGCGGTCGCCCGCGCGGTGGCCGACGACGTCGTGCTCCCCCTCGACGCGGGGTGCTGCGGGTTCGCCGGCGACCGCGGGATGCTCCACCCCGAGCTCACCGCCGCGGCGACGCGCGACGAGGCCGCCGAGGTCGCGGCACACGCACGCGACCACGGCACCCCGGACGCGTACGCGTCGAGCAACCGGACCTGCGAGATGGGCCTGAGCCGGGCGACGGGGCAGGACTACGTGCACGTCGTCGAGCTGCTCGAGGCGGCCACCCGTCCCTGACGGGTCCGGCACCCGGACGTGTCAGAGGGAGCGTGACCCGGAGGTCACGCTCCCGACACGTGGGTGCAGGTGCGCGGGGCGGGGGCTCAGCGCGGCTGCACGCCCGCGTGGATCAGCCCGTAGATCGCGGAGTCCGTCAGCGCCTCCCAGGCCGCCTCGATGAGGTTCGGCCCGACGCCCACCGTCGACCAGGACGTCGCCCCGTCGGTCATCTCGATGAGGACGCGCGTGATGGCGTCCGTGCCCTGCTCGGTGTCGAGGATGCGGACCTTGAAGTCGATCAGCTCGAACGCCTCGATCTCCGGGTACACGCGCCGCAGCGCGAGGCGCAGCGCGTGGTCGAGCGCGTTCACCGGTCCGTTGCCCTCGCCCGTCTTGACGATGCGCTTGCCTCCGGCGTGCAGCTTGACGGTCGCCTCCGCCGTCGCCTCGGTGCCGCGTCCCCCGGCCCGCTCGACGATCGTGCGCCAGCTCTCGACCCGGAAGAACTGCGGCCGCTCGCCCGCGATCTCCTCGCGCAGCAGCAGCTCGAACGAGGCGTCTGCCGCGTCGTAGGTGTACCCGCGGGCCTCGGCCTCCTTGACGCGGTGCGTCACGCGCGAGAGCACGTCGGCCTGGTCGGAGAGGTCGAAGCCCATCTCGCGGCCCTTGAGCTCGATCGACGCGCGGCCCGCCATGTCCGAGATGAGCATGCGCATGTCGTTGCCGACGAGCGTGGGCTCGATGTGCTGGTAGAGGTCCGGGTCGACCTTGATCGCCGAGGCGTGCAGCCCGGCCTTGTGCGCGAACGCGCTGGCCCCGACGTACGGCTGGCGCGCGTAGGGCGAGATGTTGGTGATCTCGCTGATCGCGTGCGCGATGCGCGTGGTCTCCTGCAGGCCACCGTCGACGAGCAGGCTCCGGCCGTGCTTGAGCTCGAGGTTCGCGACAACCGTGATGAGGTCCGCGTTCCCGGTGCGCTCGCCGTAGCCGTTGACGGTCCCCTGGACGTGCGCGGCGCCGGCGGCCACGGCCGCGAGCGAGTTCGCGACCGCGCAGCCCGAGTCGTTGTGCGCGTGCATCCCGAGCAGCGGGTCGCCGGCCTGGGCGTGGAGGCCGTGCGGGATCCCGACGGAGTCACGCAGCTCCGTGACGATCTCGCCGACCCACTCGGGCAGCATGCCGCCGTTGGTGTCGCACAGCGCGACGACCTCGGCCCCCGCCGCGAACGCGGCCTCGACCGCCGCGCGCGAGTAGGCGGGGTCGAACCGGTAGCCGTCGAAGAAGTGCTCGGCGTCCAGGACGACCCGGCGCCCCTCGGCCACGAGGAACGTGACGGTGTCGGTGATCATGGCGAGGTTCTCGGCGCCGGTGGTCCGCAGCGCACGCTCGGCGTGGCGGAGGTCGGACTTGGCGACGAGCGTGATCACCGGCGCCTGCGACGCGACGAGCGCGCGCACCTGCTGGTCGTCGGCGGCCTTGATCCCGGCCTTGCGGGTCGCGCCGAACGCCGCGAGGACCGCGTTCTTGAGCGTGAGCTCCTTCGCGGCACGGGAGAAGAAGTCGGTGTCCTTGGGGATGGCCCCGGGCCAGCCGCCCTCGATGAACCCGACGCCCAGCTCGTCCAGGAGCGGGGCGATCGCGAGCTTGTCGGCGACCGAGAGGTTCATGCCCTCCTGCTGCGCGCCGTCGCGCAGGGTCGTGTCGTAGACGTGGAACGTCGAGGATGCGCTCGCTGTGGCAGGAGCTACGGGGTTCACCTGGGAAGTCATCGTGCCGCTCTCTGGGGAGATCTCGGGGTCCAGCGGTGCCGCCTGGGCGAGACCACTCTAGGTGGATCGGGCGATCCGCTTCCGCGCTCGCCGGGGGTTCCTCGGTCCCACGCGCCGGGCGGTCGCTCTCGTGAAGCTCGTGCCCGGCGCTTCGATGCCTGACCGGGGTGGTGTCAGGCAACAAAAAAACCCCCCGAGGGTGCGGGAGGTTTGCGCGTCCGGTGTGGTGGCCGGGCGCGCTACTCGATAATGAGGTGGGAGACGAGGTGTGTCACAGGACACATGCTGCCACAGCAGCCGCCAGGATGTAACGGTGTCCACGGACTGAGCACGCCAACCAGCGAGCGCCCGGAACGACAGCCTGCAACGACAGGAGACGCATCATGAGCGACCCGAACTTCCCGCCCCGCGGCAACGTCCCGCCCGGCTCCCCCGGCCATCCCCAGGGGGTCCCGCCGGCCATCCCGCCCACGGTCCCGCCCGACCCGCACGCCGACTTCCCTGCGCCCCACGAGCCCGTGAACCCCGCGGACCCCCGCCTCGCGGTCGAGGTCGGCCGCTTCTGGGCGGGAGCTGCCGCCACGGCGCTGGTGGCCGCGCTCATCGGCCTCGTGGCCGTGATCATCCTCGAACGGATCTTCTCGTTCACGCTCGTGCCGCCGCCGGACATCTTCTCGACCGCCTCGCACCAGGCCGCGTTCGCGATCGACGGGGCGATCCTGGCCCTGCTCGCGGCGGGGCTGCTGCACGTGCTGATCCTCACGACGCCGCGCCCGCGGGCGTTCTTCGGCTGGATCATGGCGCTCGTGATCGTCGTCATCACGGCGCTGCCGTTCGCCTGGACCACGGACACGACGTCGGCCGTGCTGTCCGGGCTCGTGAACCTGCTCATCGGGGTCGCCGTGTGGTCGCTGCTCGCAGGCGTCGCAGGCCGGACGATCGTGCGCCGGGCGGTCTGAGACCCACCAACACGCCGAGTGCGGAGCAGCTGTCGTCGATCGAGCCGATCGACGACAGCTGCTC
>NZ_JBHUAD010000076.1:0-15992 GCF_042789955.1 Oerskovia sp. NPDC056781 | reverse complement strand
GCTCAGCCGAGCTGCCCGACCGGCCTCGTTCCGCGTCTCCGGACAACAAACTCTTGCTGCAACTTTCTGCAAGGGCTACAGTCTGGGTCAGCCGGCGGCGGGGAGCGTCCGGCTCGGGAGACCACGCGGAGCGCAGAGGCTCGGTCACCCGGCGGTGCCTTCGCACGTCCGACTCCCCGGCGACAAGGGAGTCCTCATGCCATCACCTGCCCCCAGGCGGTCCTCCAGACCGCGCCGCACCACAGCCTCCGTCGCGGCGATATCGGTCGCGCTGACCGGGCTGACCGGCCTCACGGCCGTCGCCAACGCGGCGACCGGACCCGTGGCGACCGCGGCCGGTGCGGCACGCACCTTCGCGCTCGTCGGCAGCCTCCAGGACGAGGCCGGGTGCGCGGCCGACTGGGACCCGGCCTGCGCCGCGACCGAGCTCGCGCCGACCGGCACCGACGGCGTCTACGCGGCCGACTTCACCGTGCCCGCGGGCACCTACGAGTACAAGGTCGCCGTGAACGACTCGTGGGACGAGGCGTACGGCCTGAACGGTGGCGCCGACAACATCCCGCTCGTCGTCGGCGGCCCCACGACCCTGCGCTTCACGTTCGACGACGTCGCCAAGCGCGTCTCGCTCGCGCCCGTCGGGCTCGGGGGAGCCTACGACGAGGCGACCGACGCGCCGATCGTGACCCCGCCCGTGCGCCAGCCGGGCTCGGACGAGCAGTTCTATTTCGTCATGACGGACCGCTTCGCGGACGGCGACCCGACCAACAACGAGGCCGGCATCGAGGGCGGCGCGCTGCGCTCGGGCTACGACCCCACGAACAAGGGCTTCTACCAGGGCGGCGACATCCAGGGCCTGCGCGACCAGCTCGACTACATCGAGGGGCTCGGGACGACCGCGATCTGGCTGACGCCGTCGTTCAAGAACAACCCGGTCCAGGGCGAGGGCGAGAACGCGTCGGCGGGATACCACGGCTACTGGGTCACGGACTTCACGCAGATCGACCCGCACCTGGGGACCAACGCCGAGCTCGAGGCGCTCATCGACGAGGCCCACGCCAAGGGCATCAAGGTCTACTTCGACATCATCACCAACCACACGGCCGACCTGATCGACAACGAGCAGAAGCAGTACTCGTACGTCGACCAGGCGACCGCGCCGTACAAGGACGCGGCGGGCAACGCGTTCGACCCGGCCGACCACGCGGGCAAGAACACGTTCCCCGCGATGGACGCCGCGACGTCGTTCCCCTACACGCCCGTGGTCGCCGACGACGCGAAGGACGCCAAGGTCCCCGCGTGGCTCAACGACACGACGCTCTACCACAACCGCGGCAACTCGACGTGGTCCGGTGAGTCCGTGACCTACGGCGACTTCGACGGCCTGGACGACCTCATGACCGAGAACCCGCGCGTCGTCGACGGGTTCGTCGACGTCTACCAGGGCTGGGTCGACCTCGGCATCGACGGCTTCCGCATCGACACGGTCAAGCACGTCAACTTCGAGTTCTGGGAGACATGGACCACCGAGGTCCTCGACTACGCCCACGCGAAGGGCAAGGACGACTTCTTCATGTTCGGCGAGATCTACGACGCCGACGCCGCCAAGCTCTCGCCCTACGTGCGCAAGACGGACATGAGCTCGGTGCTGGACTTCGCGTTCCAGTCCTCGGCCGCGAGCTTCGCGAGCGGCAACAGCGCCAAGGGCCTGTCCCAGCTCTTCGCGAGCGACGACATGTACACGACGCCCGACTCCTCGGCCTCGGCGCTGCCGACCTTCCTCGGCAACCACGACATGGGCCGCATCGGGTACCTGCTGCAGACCACGGGCGACGCGCAGCGCCGCGACGAGCTCGCGCACGACCTCATGTACCTCACGCGTGGCCAGCCCGTCGTCTACTACGGCGACGAGCAGGGCTTCGCGGGCGTGGGCGACGGCAAGGACAAGAACGCACGGCAGTCGCTGTTCGCGACCCAGGTCGGCGAGTACGCGGACCAGCCGCTCGTCACGGGCGAGACCGCGGGCAGCCAGGACCGCTACGACACGACGTCGCCGCTCTACACCCACATCGCCGGGCTGTCCGCGCTGCGTGCCGACAACCCGGCCCTCGCGACCGGCGCCCAGATCGAGCGCTACACGGACTCGGGCGCGGGCGTCTACGCGTTCTCGCGCGTGGACCGCACCGAGAAGGTCGAGCACCTCGTGGGGCTCAACAACTCGACCGCGGCCAAGACGGTCGGCTTCACGACGCTCACGCCGGGCGCGACGTACACACCGCTGCGCGGCGGCGGCGACCCCGTCACGGCCGGTGCCGACGGTACGGTCTCGCTCACGGTCCCGGCCCTGGGCTCCGTCGTCCTGAAGGCCGACCGCACGGTCGGCGTCGAGTCCTCGGGTGACGTGTCGGTCACGGTCCCGGCCGCAGGGGCGGGCCTCACGGGGGTCGCCCCGGTCACCGCCGACGTCGACGACGCCGCGTGGTCCGAGACCAGCTTCGCGTGGCGCGTCGTCGGGTCGGACGCGTGGCAGGGTCTCGGCACGGCCGAGGACACCTCGCCGCGCGTCTTCCACGACGTGAGCGACCTGGCCAAGGGCACGCTCGTCGAGTACCGCGCCGTGACGGTCGACGCCGACGGCGACCGCGCCGCGGCCTCGACGTTCGCGAGCGTGGGGAACTCGGTCAGCGGCGACGAGGACGTCGAGCCCCCGACCGACATCGACCTGGTCACCGTCCCCGGGAGCCACAACTCCGAGATGGGCTGCGCGGGCGACTGGGCTCCCGGCTGCGAGGCCGCGAAGCTCACGAAGCGCGCCGACGGCGTCTACGCGGGCACGTTCGACGTCCCGGCCGGTACGTACGAGTACAAGGTCGCGATCAACGGCTCGTGGGACCTCAACTACGGCGTGGGCGGCGCGAAGGACGGCTCCAACGCGACCTACACGACCGCGGGCGGCCCCGTGACCTTCTACTGGGACCCGGTCTCGCACGACTTCTCGAGCACCGCTCAGGGCCCGATCATCACGGTCGCGGGCTCGTTCCAGGACCAGCTCGGATGCTCGGCCGCGTGGTCCCCGGACTGCCTGGGATCGTGGCTGCGCGACCCGGACGGTGACGGCGTCTACACGTTCACGACGTCGGCGCTCGCCACGGGCGCGTACGAGGGCAAGGTCACGCACGGCATGAGCTGGGCCGAGAACTACGGCGTCGGGGGCGTCAAGGACGGCCAGAACTACTCGTTCAGCGCGTCCGAGGGCAAGGCCGTGACGTTCTCCTACGTCCTGGCGACGCACGTCCTGACGATCGAGGTCGCTGACCCGCCGCTGCCCGGCACGGGCCAGCAGGCGGCGCACTGGGTGAGCAAGGACCTGGTCGCCTGGCCGCGCGAGCTCCTCGCCGGGGCGGACCCGGCCACGCTGGGCTGGACGCTCCACACGGCACCGACGGGCGGCCTGAGCGTCGCGGACGGCGCGGTCGTCGCTCCGGAGGGGGCGTCGTCGTACTCCCTGGTCCTGGACCCGGCCGGCCTGCCCGACGACGTCGCAGCCGACTTCCCGGCCCTCGCCGACGCGGTGGCCCTGCGGGTCACGGGCGCTGACGGTGCGCCGATCCCTGTCGACGCAGCGACCGCCGCGCTGACGGGACAGCTCCTCGTCGCCCAGCGCAGCGGCCCCGCGGCCGACGCACCGCTCACCGCGGCGACCGGGGTCCAGCTCCCCGGCGTGCTGGACGACCTGTTCGCGCAGGACGCCGCCGACCGCACGCTCGGTGCGAGCATCTACACCAACGGCAAGTGGGCCTCGTTCGCGCTGTGGGCACCCACCGCCAAGAAGGTCACGCTCCTCGCGTGGCCCGCGCAGGGCGACGCCGCAGGCCTCACGGCCGAGGACGCGCGGCGGTTCCCCGCCGAGCGCCAGTCCGACGGGACGTGGACGGTCGACGGGAAGGACGCCGACAAGAAGTTCGGCTGGGTCGGTGCCCGGTACCTCTACGAGGTCGAGGTCTTCGTCCCGTCCACGGGCACGGTCGAGACGAACGTCGTGACCGACCCGTACTCGCTCGGGCTCACGCTCAACTCGACGCACTCGGTCGTGGTGGACCTCGACGCGAAGGACACGCAGCCGAAGGTGTGGAAGGAGACCAAGGCCCCCGTCGTGGAGCGGGCCGTCGACCAGACGATCTACGAGCTGCACGTGCGGGACTTCTCGATCGCCGACGCCACGGTGCCGGCCGACAAGCGCGGCACGTACCTCGCGTTCGGTGAGAAGGCCTCGGTCGGCATGAAGCACCTCGCCGAGCTCGCCGACGCGGGCCTGACGACGGTGCACCTGCTGCCGACGTTCGACATCGCGACCATCGAGGAGGACCGGTCCGAGCAGTCGGTGACCGGCGACCTGAGCGGCTTCGCGCCCGACGGCACCGAGCAGCAGGCGGCCGTGGCCGCGATCCAGGGCACGGACGGCTTCAACTGGGGCTACGACCCGCTGCACTTCTCGACGCCCGAGGGTTCCTACGCCGTCGACGCCGAGGGCGCAGCGCGCGTCGCGGAGTTCCGCACCATGGTCGGGTCGCTGCACCAGACCGGGCTCCAGGTCGTGCTCGACCAGGTGTTCAACCACACCGCGGCCAGCGGCCAGGACCCCAAGAGTGTGCTCGACAAGGTCGTGCCCGGCTACTACCACCGCCAGAACACGACGACGGGCGCGGTCGAGACCAGCACGTGCTGCCAGAACCTCGCGACCGAGCACGCCATGACGGGCAAGCTCATGGTCGACTCGGTCGTCACGTGGGCCCGCGACTACAAGGTCGACGGGTTCCGCTTCGACCTCATGGGGCACCACTCGAAGCAGAACATGCTCGACGTCCGGGCCGCGCTCGACGAGCTCACGCCGAAGAAGGACGGCGTGGACGGCAAGGCCGTGTACCTGTACGGCGAGGGCTGGAACTTCGGCGAGGTCGCGGACAACGCGCTGTTCGAGCAGGCCACGCAGGGCCAGCTCGGGCGCACGGGCATCGGCACGTTCTCCGACCGCCTGCGCGACGCGGTCCACGGCGGTTCTCCCGTCGACGGGGCCTCGACGTTCACGCAGGGCTTCGGCACGGGCCTCGCGACCGACCCGAACGGGCAGCCTGCCCGAGCGGGGGAGCCGGGCACGGTGAACGACGGGTCTCCCGACGAGCTCGCAGCGCTGGGCCACGAGACGGACCTGGTCCGCCTGGGCCTCGCGGGCAACCTGCGCAGCTTCACGTTCACGACCTCGACGGGCGAGACCCGGCGGGGCGACGAGATCGACTACCGGGGTGCGCCCGCGGGCTACGCGGACTCGCCCGAGGAGATCATCAGCTACGTCGACGCGCACGACAACGAGACGCTGTTCGACCTGCTCACCCTCAAGCTGCCGGCGGACACGTCGATGGCCGACCGGGTGCGCATGAACAACGTCTCGCTCGCCACGACGGCCCTGTCGCAGACACCGTCGCTGTGGCACGCGGGCACCGACCTGCTGCGTTCCAAGTCGCTCGACCGCAACAGCTACGACTCGGGCGACTGGTTCAACGCGATCGACTGGACCGGGACCGACAACGGGTTCGGCAAGGGCTTGCCGCTCGAGGCCGACAACGGCGAGAAGTGGCCGCTCATGGCGCCGCTGCTCGCGGACCCGGCGCTCAAGCCGACCGCGCAGGACATCGAGGCGGCGTCCGACAACGCGGCCGACCTGCTGCGACTGCGCTCCTCGACGGACCTGTTCCGTCTCGGCAGCGCGGACCTCGTCAACCAGAAGGTCACGTTCCCCGACGCGGGGACCGGCCAGACACCCGGCGTGATCGTCATGAGCATCGACGACACGGTCGGGGCGGACGTGGACGAGGAGCTCGACGGCGCGCTCGTCGTCTTCAACGCCTCGCCAGAGGCGGTCACGCAGACGGTCGCGGGTCTGGTGGGCCGCGAGTACGTGCTCTCGCCGGTCCAGGCCGACGGTCACGACGACGTGGTCAAGGCGACCACGTGGGACGCCGCGACCGGGACCGTCACGGTCCCGGCACGCACGGTCGCCGTGCTCGTCGAGCCCCACGCCGCGAAGGTCGAGCTCACCACCACGGCGCGCACCCAGTGCGCCGCGGGCCGGGCGACCGTCACGGTCGTCGCCGTCAACGCAGGCGCGGTCCCCGCGACGGTCCGGGTCGAGACGCCGTTCGGTGCCAAGACCTTCAGCGGGGTGCTGCCGGGCAAGTCCGCCCAGCAGACGTTCGCGACCCGCCAGACGCAGGTCCCTGCCGCGACGGCCACGGTCACGGGCACGGCGACGATCGGCGGCAAGGAGGTCCGGACGGCGTACGACGCGACGTACGCGGCCCGCGACTGCGGGTAGCACCCGATGACGGAGAGCGGGGACTAGGCGAGACGTGCCTGACACGTCTCGCACGGTCCCCGCTCTCGGCGCGTGCGGGGACTAGGCCGCGTCGAGCCGCGCCCGCACCTCCGGGTCGAGGTCGAGGTCCGCCGCCCCGAGCAGCTCGTCGAGCTGTGCGACGCTGCTCGGCCCGATCACCGGGATCACCGGCACGGGCCCGCCGAGCAGCCACGCGAGCGCGACCTGGTTCGGCGTCGCGCCGATCTGCCGGGCGACGTCGTGCAGCACGCGGCGTCGTTCGAGCGACGTCGGGTGCCCGTAGCCGTCCCACAGCTCCTTGTCGTCACGCACCATGGCGCCCTGCAGCAGCGGGGAGTAGGCAGTGACGGCGAGCTGTGGCCGCTCGTCGGTGCCCGTCGAGCGCGTGTAGTCGAGCAGCTCGGGCGAGGCCCAGTTGTGCCGGTCGGGATCCGGTGTCGGGTAGAGGTAGCTGAGCTGCTCCTGGACCACCCCGTACGGTGCGACGCCCTGACGCAGCGCCTCCTCGCGCGCCTCGACGACGCGCCACAGCGCGACGTTCGAGATCCCCGAGATCCCGACGGCACCCTCGGCCTGAAGCTTGCCGAACGCCCCGACGGTCTCCGCGAGCGGTGTGTCGAGGTCGTCGACGTGCCCGTAGAGGACGTCGAGGCGGTCGACGCCCAGGTGCCGCAGGCTCTCGTACGCCTCCCACGCGACGGTCTCCGCGGCCAGACCCTGGAAGTTGGTCGGGGGAGTGTTGGACAGGGGCAGGGCGGGGTCCTTCTTGGCCGCGCCGAGCTTGGTCGCGATGCGCACGTGCCCGCGCGCGCTGCGGCTCGTGAGCCAGCGGTTGATCAGGTCCTCGCTGTCGCGGCCGTGGCCCCCGGCCCAGTAGCTGTAGTTGTTGGCCGTGTCGAGGAACGTGCCTCCGGCCTCGACGTAGCGGTCGAGGATCGCGAACGAGGTCTCCTCGTCCGTCAGCGTGCCCATGTTCATGGTGCCGAGGCACAGCGTGCTGACGTCGAACGACGTCCGGCCGTCGCCGAGGGTGCGGTAGCGCATGGTGGTCTCCTGCGAAGAGTGCTGCTGGTTGACGGACTCCACGCTAGAAGTCGAGCGGCCTGGGTGTACGGTCCATTGGCATGGCACCTGACCAGACCAATTCGTTGCGCGAGCGCGCGGCGAACGCGCCCCGTCCGCCGCGTGCGTCCGGTCCGCCCCGCCCAGGCCCGACGGCGGCGCTCGCCTGGGAGACGGTCCTCGACCTGGGCACGGGGCCAGGGCCGCTCCACAGGCGGCTCGAGGACGCGGTGCGCGAGGCCGTCCACCTCGGACGCGTCCCGCCCGGTGCCGCCCTGCCCCCGAGCCGCGTGCTCGCCGACACCCTGGGCGTCTCGCGCTGGGTCGTGACCGAGGCCTACGGGCAGCTCGTCGCCGAGGGGTTCCTCGAGTCCCGGACAGGGTCGGGGACCCGGGTGCCGCTCGCGGCCCGGACCGACCCCCGGACCGGGGCCGGCGTGCGGGGGCAGGCCGAGCCGCACCCCCTCGCAGGCGGCCCCGGCAGCCCGGGCGACCGGACCGATGCCCGGGCGACCCACGCCGGGACCCGCGCGACGCCGTCGGGCACGGGAGGACTGCCCGCCCCGCGGGCGCGCTACGACCTGGGGCCCGGCGTGCCCGACCTGCGGCACGCACCGCGCGCCGCCTGGGTCCGCGCGCTGCGCGAGGCCCTCGCCGAGGCGCCCGACGCCGACCTCGCGGCCCCCGACCCCACCGGCCATCCCGCGACGCGGGCGGCGCTCGCGGACTACCTCGCCCGTGCCCGGCACGTGCGGGCGAGCGGGGGAGACGTCGTCGTGACGCACGGCGCCGACGACGCCATGCGGCGCGTCGCGGCGGCGCTCCACCGGGCCGGGCACCGGGCGCTGCTCGTCGAGGACCCGAGCTGGTCGCGCCTGCGCGAGACCGCGGCCGCGGCGGGGCTCACGCCCGTGCCGGTCCCGGTCGACGGCGACGGGATCGACGTCGAGGCGCTCCTCGCCGCGGCGGGCCGGACCGGTGCGCGCGCCGTGCTCGTGACCCCCGCCCACCAGTTCCCCACCGGCGCGGCCCTCTCGCCCGCGCGGCGCGAGGCGCTCGTGCGCTGGGCGCGCGACGCCGACGGGCTGGTCGTCGAGGACGACTACGACGCCGAGTTCCGTTACGACCGCCGGCCCGTGGCCGCGATGCAGGGACTCGCGCCCGACCGCGTGGTCCTGCTGGGGTCGCTGAGCAAGACGCTGTCGCCGGCGTTCGGGCTCGGGTGGGCGGTGCTGCCGCCAGGATGGCGAGACGCCGTGGTCGACCGGGGCGGTGCCGGTCCGTCGACGCTCGACCAGCTCGCGCTCGCGCGGTTCGTGACGTCGGGGGCGTACGAGCGGCACCTGCGAGCGGCGCGTGGACGGTTCCGACGCCGGCGTGAGGCGCTCGTCGCGGCGCTCGGGAAGGTGCTGCCCGGGACGGTCGTCACGGGGATCGCCGCGGGCATGCACGCCGTGGTCGAGCTGCCGGGCGGCGTGGTGGCCACGGACGTGGTGCGCGAGGCGGCACTGCGCGAGGTCAACGTCGCGGCGATCGAGCGCTACCGGGCGACGGCCGCCGGGCGCGACGACGGGAGGGACCGGCTCGTCGTCGGGTACGGCAACCTCGCGGACGCGCGCGTCGAGGAGGCCGTGGTGCGGCTCGCGGCGGCGGTGCGGGGGGCGGGGCGGGCGGTGGGGCGGTAGCGCGGGGGGCTGGGCGGTGTCGCTGCGCCGAGTGTGCAGTTCGGGTCGTCAGACGGTGCTCGGGACAGCCCGAACTGCACGCTCGACGAGGGCGGGCCGGCGCGGCCCTGCGGTCATGTCGCCCGTGACCGCCCGGCTGGGCGAGTCCGTATGCTCAGGCCATGGTGCACGCGGGGGAGGAGACGTCAGAGGTCAGCAGCCCGGGCACGTCGGCCTTCAGGGACGCCCGGCCAGGGGGGCCGGCAGAGCGGCGCCGAACTCTTCTCGCCCTGGGCGTCAGCGTGGTCCTCGTCGCGGTCCTGATCGGTGTCGTGGCCGTGGTCATCGGCCTGGTCGTCCCGACGGTGCCCGACCGGAGCGCCGACCTGGAAGCCACTGCGCGACGGGACGAGTTCCTCGACGTCCTGCGCGCGACCCCAGGGGTGACGTACGTGGTCGAGCCGACCGACAGTGTGCGAAGCGGCGGCTACGACGACGCCCCGTCCGAGATCGTCGACGTCACGGTCTCCGGCACGCCGATCGAGCTCGAGGAGGTGTTCGCAGCGCTGTGCGCGCACGGGAGCCGCGAAGGAGACCAGGGAACCGACTACCTCTTCGATGTCGCGACCGACGCGGCGCCCATGACCCTGCAGTGCGAGGACCCCGCCCTGGCGGGTCGACTGACCGCGCTCGTCGATCTTGCCCGCGGCGTGCTGCCGTCGTTGGACGAGGGCGTCAGGGTGCGGGTCGACGGCACTGACGTGTCGGTCTCGGCACGACCGGCCCCGGAGGCGATGCCCGAGGCCTGGCAATGGGCGTCGCGGTGGGCCACGGGCGTCCTCGACCTGGGGCTCACCCCGGTCGGGGTCCGGTTCCGGTAGCCCGGGGGCAGCGGCTGCGTCGAGTGTGCAGTTCGGGTCGTCAGACGGCGCTCGGGACAGCCCGAACGGCACACTCGGCGCGCCGCAGCGGCGCCTCGCAGCGGCGCTCCCGTCAGCGGAAGACGATCGTCCGGTGCCCGTCGAGCAGCACGCGGTGCTCGGCGTGCCAGCGCACGGCCCGCGCGAGCGTGCGGCGCTCGACGTCCTCACCCAGCGCGACCAGGTCCTCGACGGCCCGTGAGTGGTCGACGCGCTCGACGTCCTGCTCGATGATCGGCCCCTCGTCGAGGTCGCCCGTGACGTAGTGCGACGTGGCACCGATGAGCTTGACGCCGCGGTCGTGCGCCTGGGCGTAGGGGCGGGCCCCCTTGAAGCTGGGCAGGAACGAGTGGTGGATGTTGATGACCTGGCCCGACAGGTCGCGGCACAGGTCGTCCGACAGGATCTGCATGTATCGCGCGAGGACGACGAGCTCGACGTCGAGCTCGGCCACGAGCTCGCGCAGGCGGTCCTCGGCGGCGGCCTTGGTCTCGCGCGTGACGGGTACGTGGTGGAACGGCTTGCCGTAGAACGCGGCGATGTCCTCGAGGTCGCGGTGGTTGCCCACGACGCCCACGACCTCGATCGGCATGCCCTGCGAGCGCTCGCGGTAGAGCAGGTCGACGAGGCAGTGCGCGGCCTTGGAGACCATGACGAGCGTGCGCACGCGGCGCCCGACCACGTCGAGGTTCCACGTCATGTCGAACGCCTCGATCACGGGGGCCAGGGCGCCCTCGAGCTCGTCGCGCGACGCGGTCGACTCGACCTGGACGCGCATGAAGAACAGCCCGGACAGCGGGTCGCCGAACTGCTGCGACTCGGTGATGTTGCCGCCGTGCTCGGCGAGCGTCCCCGTGACGGCGTGCACGATCCCCGGACCGTCCGGGCAGGACAGCGTGAGGACCCAGTGGGTCGGCGTGGACGCGTCGGGCGCGCCGGAGGCGGGAACGTTCGGGAGAGAGGTGCTGGACACGGTCCCAGGGTAGCCGCGCCGTCGCGCGTCCAGCGGCTCCGTCCGGGCCGCGTCCCGCCCGAGGCGCCGTCTTGACCCGGGCCGCGCACCCGGGCGGTGCGCCCGGCCCACGCAGCGGTAACGTCCGCGCCAGGCTGCACCCGCCGCGGACGAAGACCGCACATCACCCGTTTCCGGTCAGTGCCGTCGGTCAATTGGCAACAAAGTTGCCTTCCATTGTGCAGTGCGCAACGGAGAGCGCCACGACGTGGACCGCGCCGCGAACGGGTGCATAGCCTCCCGGAACCGGCGTCACCGACGACGTCGGCCCCCGAGTCGATGACGGAGTCGATATGAAGAAGTCCCGCCTGGCGGCGTTCGGCGTCGCCGCCGTGCTGGCCCTGACGGCCTGCGCCCCCACCCAGTCCACGATCACCGAGGCCGAGAACGACGAGAGCACCGGGACGCTGCGCGTCTGGCTCTTCGCCGAGGTCAACCAGGACCCCAAGGCGGCGGTCGTCGACGAGGCCGTCGCCGAGTTCGAGGCCGAGCACGACGGCGTGGAGGTCGACGTCCAGTACATCCCCGTCGACACCCGTGCCGAGCGCTTCAACGCCGCGTTCAACGACCCGGCCTCCGCCCCCGACGTCGCCGAGTTCGGCAACACCGACATCGCGGCCTACGTCGCCGCGGGCGGCCTCGCGGACGTGACCAAGGAGGTCGCGGCCTGGGACGAGTCCGGCGACCTGACCCCCTCGATCGCCGCCACGACCGAGATCGACGGTGCGACCTACGGGGTCCCGTGGTTCATCGGGGTCCGCGCGCTCTACTACCGCACGGACGTCTTCTCCGAGCTGGGCCTCTCCGTCCCCACGACGCTCGCCGAGATCGAGACCGCGGCGCGCGCGATCCGGGCCGCCAAGCCCGAGATGGTAGGCATCGCGGCAGGCGGCGCCTACCAGTACGCGGCCATGCCGTTCCTGTGGGCAGGCGGGGGAGCGCTCGCGACCCAGGGGACGGACGGCACCTACACCTCGGCGCTCACGACGCCCGAGTCCCGCGCGGGCGTCACGGCGTACACGAACCTCCTCGCCGACGACATCTGCCCCTCGGCCCTGTGCGCCGAGTGGACCGGCAGCGCGAGCGTCCAGCAGTTCGTCGCGGGCACGGCGGGCATGGTCGTGGGCGGCGACTTCAACCGCAAGGCCGTCGACGAGTCGGCCGTGGGTGCCACCTACGCGATCGTCCCGCTCCCGGGCGAGAAGGCCGGCGAGATCGCTCCGGCGTTCGCGGGCGGCAACAACCTCGGTGTCTTCAAGAGCACCGAGCGCAAGTCCCTCGCGGTCGACTTCATGACGCTCCTGGGCGGGAAGAAGTACCAGGAGAAGATGTTCGACGCGATGGGCAACCTGCCCACGTTCACCGACGTCCAGGAGAAGGTCGCGACGGCGACGCCCGCGATCGAGCCTTTCACCGAGACCCTCGCGGCCGGCACCGAGTTCGTCCCCTCGACCCCGGCGTGGACCCAGATCGACGCCCAGGGCGACCTCAAGACCATGCTCCAGACCGTCGCGACGAAGCAGGCCACGGTCGAGCAGGCCACCGAGACCGCGGCCGCCGCGATGGACAAGGCGTTCTCCGAGGCACCCTGATGACCGCGCTCACCACCGCACCGGGGGCGGGCAGCACGTCCGCCCGCCCCCCACGCCCCGCGCGTCGCTCCCGGACCGGGACCTCCCGGCTCGAACCGTGGGTCTACCTGCTGCCGGCCGCCGCGATCCTCGTGGGCCTGCTCGGGTACCCGCTCTACCAGCTCGTCGTCACGTCGTTCTACGACTACCGCCAGGCCAACGTCACGGGCGGGGCTCCCCTCGAGTTCCTGGGTCTCGGCAACTACTCCCAGCTGTTCGGGGACGCGAAGTTCTGGACGGTCCTGCTCAACACGACGGTCTTCGCGGCCGGCTGCGTCGTCGCGACCCTCGCGCTCGGCTCGGCGCTCGCGGTCCTCGCGACCAGGGTCAGCCGGTGGGTGCGCTCGGTCCTGTTCCTCGCGGCGCTCGGCGCGTGGGCCACGCCCGCGATGACGGGCTCCGCAGTCTGGCTCTTCCTGTTCGACCCGACGCTCGGGCTCGTCAACAAGACCCTCGTCGGCGTCGGCCTGTCGGACTTCGCGGGGCACTCGTGGACGGCCGAGAAGTGGCCGGCGTTCGCGCTCGTGGGCGCCGAGGTCGTGTGGTGCTCGTTCCCGTTCGTGCTGGTCACGGTCTACGCGGGCATCCTCGCGATCCCGAGCGAGCTGCTCGAGGCCGCTCGCCTCGACGGCGCGTCGATGCCTCGCATCGCGCGCTCGATCATGGTCCCGATGCTGCGCCCGATCATCATCATCGTGACGATCCAGTCGATCATCTGGGACTTCAAGGTGTTCACGCAGATCTACGTCATGACGAACGGCGGCGGGATCGGCGGGCAGAACCTCGTCCTCAACGTGTACTCCTACCAGCAGGCGTTCGCGTCCAACCTGTACGGGCTCGGGTCGGCGATCGGCGTCGTCATGACGGTCCTGCTGCTCGGGGTCACGCTCGTCTACCTGCGCCTGCTGCGCCGATCAGGGGAGGTCCTGTGAGCGCCAGCGTCACCGCCGGCATGCCCGACGCCGGAGCGTCCGTCGGGCGCGTCACCTCACCGCCCGCGGTGCGGGGCACGGGCTCCCCGGGCGCCGGGGCGACCACCGCGCGCGGAGGGGCGGGCACGGCAGGGGCGCGGCGCCGTCGGGCGTGGAAGAACCCCGGTTCGAACGCCGCCGCGCTGCTGGTCGCGCTCGTCGTCGCGTTCCCGCTCTACTGGATGGTCCTGTCGGCCCTGCGCCCGAAGGCGGCGATCGACGCGGGCGACGCGTCGCTGTTCACGACGGACCTCACGCTCGACTCGTTCGTGCGGGTCCTGACGGTCAACGACTTCGGGCGGTTCTTCCTCAACTCGCTCGTCGTCGCCCTGGCGGTGGTGGTCCTCTCGACGGTCTGCGCGTTCCTCGCGTCGGTCGCGCTCACGCGCTACCGGTTCCGCAGCCGCACGACGCTGCTCGTGATCGTGCTGATCGCGCAGATGGTGCCCATCGAGGCCCTGACGATCCCGTTGTTCTTCCTGTTCCGGAACATGGGGGCGAGCGTCCCCGCGATCGGTCTCAACCAGCTCGGGTCGCTCGTGCTGGTGCACCTCGCGTTCTCGATCCCGTTCGCGATCTGGATGCTGCGCGGCTTCGTCGCGGCCGTCCCGGTCGAGCTCGAGGAGGCCGCGCGGATCGACGGGGCCAAGAGCTTCCGGTTCGTGCGCTCCATCCTGTTCCCGCTCGTGTTCCCGGGCGTGGTCGCGGTCAGCGTGTTCTCGTTCATCTCGACGTGGAACGACTTCCTGTTCGCCAAGACCTTCATCATCTCGGCGCAGGAGAACCAGACGCTGCCCCTCGCGATCCTCACGTTCTTCAAGGACGACCAGAACGACTGGGGCGCGATCATGGCGGGCTCGGTCATCATGACGGTGCCCGTCCTGATCTTCTTCGTGCTCGTGCAGCGCCACCTGGTGTCGGGGCTCGCGGGGGCGGTGAAGGGCTAGGTGAGACGGTCACCATTCCACCCGCGGACGCGCACCTCGGGGCGGTCCGTTTCTGACACGATGGGACCATGACCGACACGCCGATGACCATGGACCTCGTCACGGACGAGCACGCGGGGGAGCTCCTCACGCTCCGCCGGGCAGCGTTCGTCACCGAGGCGCAGCTCTACGGGGACCCGAACATCCCGCCGCTCACGCAGACGCTCGCCGAGCTCAAGGCGGACCTGGCGACCAAGGGCGTCATCACGCTCGGAGCGTGGCAGGGGCCGCGCCTGGTGGGGTCCGTGCGCGTGGAGATCGAGGGCGGCAAGGCCACGCTCGGTCGGCTCGCGGTGGCCCCGGACCTCCAGGGCCGCGGGATCGGCACGCAGATGCTGTTCGCGGTCCTGCCGCACCTGCCCGAGGAGACCACCGAGATCTGGGTCTTCACGGGCAAGGACTCCAAGCAGAACCTCGAGCTGTACACGCGCCACGGCTACGAGGAGCAGTACGACAAGGCCGCGGGTGACCTCACGTACACGTACCTGCGCCGCATCCTGGGCGAGGCCGAGGCGCGCAACGCGAGCGACGCCCAGGGCTGAGCCCTCGCACACGAACGAGGCGCGTCCCCCGCGTGGGGGGCGCGCCTCGCTCGCGTCTACGGCTCGTCCCACGCCCAGGCCCGGACGTGGTCGACGAGCATGCGCGCGGGCAGCTGCGTGCTCTCGTCGGGCGGGCCGGGCCAGTCGCCGCCGACCGCGAGGTTGAGCAGCAGGAAGAACGGGTCGTCGAAGACCCACGGGTCACCGCCGGTGTCGGCGGGCGTCCTGCGCGAGTACTCGACGCCGTCGACGTACCAGGTGATGGCGTCCGGGGCCCAGTCGACCGTGAAGGTGTGGAAGTCCGCGGCGACGTCCTCCCCGCCGGGGAGCGTGTACGACGCGTGGATCGCGTCCGCCCCCGAGTACCCGGGACCGTGCAGGCTGCCCCACACCGTGCCGGGCTCCTGGCCGACGTTCTCCATCACGTCGAGCTCGCCGCTCGCAGGCCACGGCTCGGTCGTGAAGATGTCCTGGCCCAGCATCCAGAACGCGGGCCAGGTGCCCTGCCCGCCCGGGACCTTGATGCGTGCCTCGAAGCGTCCGTACTGCTGGGTGAAACGGTCCGCGGTGATGAGCCGCGCGGAGGTGTACTCGCAGCGCCCGTAGTGGCACCACAGGTCGCCGGGGTTCTCCCGGCGGGCCGTGACGACGAGGTGGCCCTCGCCGTCGGTCGAGGCGTTGCCCGGGCTGTCCGTGTAGTACTGGAGCTCGCCGTTGCCCCACCCGCTGCCGCCCGTCTCGAGGCGCCAGCGGGAGGGGTCGGGCGCGGCGCCGGCCGCGCCGTCGAACTCGTCGGCCCAGGTCAGGGGCCCGGGC
>NZ_JBHUAD010000075.1:0-16350 GCF_042789955.1 Oerskovia sp. NPDC056781 | reverse complement strand
CTCCTGAAGAGTCCCGGGGCGTCCTGGTCGCGCACCGGCCGGCCCGAAGGCCGTCCCCGGAGGGCCGTCCCCGGAGGGCCGGCCCGAGCGGCTAGCGGCAGCTCGTGGCCTCGAACGACCTCTCGGTCGTGGTCGTGACCTCGTTGCCGTCGACCGTGGCGGTCGCGGTGAACGTCACGGTCCCCGCCTCGATCGCCTCGCTGCGCGAGTTGAACTTCTGGCTCGCGCTCTTGCCGGGCTGGACGTTGGTGAAGGTCTTGGTGCCGTACGGCGTCGTCACCACCACGTCGACCGGGAAGTCCTCCTCGTTGACCGCGCGCGCCGTGACCTGGGCGCGCGCGCCCGTGCACTGCGAGGTGGCCGTCGTGGTGACCTCGAGCTCGGGCTCGGGCTCGACCGGGTCGGCGCAGGACACCTTGGCGGAGCCCCAGTCGGCGTGGTCGTTGCCGTTGCCGTCACCGCCGTCGGTCACGATCAGGTCGAGGTAGCGGACACCGGTGACCGGGACGTTCAGGTCGACGGTCTTGCCGCCACCCTTGAGCACCTCGGTCTGGGCGAGCTGCGTGCCGTCGCCCACGACCTTGAACTGCACAGTGCCCTTGGTCGCCTGGACGTCGTCGACGCCCACGGTCGCCGTGAAGGCCTCGCACTGACCGGCGAGGAAGACCCGGACGGACGCGTTCGCGTGCGTGCCGAGACCCTTCTCGTGGACGACGCCGCGCAGCGTGAGCGGCTTGCCGTCCTTCTCGCCCTGCTCGCCGTTCGACAGGTCGCGCTCGACCGGTCCCCACCCGTTCGTCGTCGAGACGAAGGGCAGGTCGCTGACCCAGTTCTCGCCGCCGTTCGGCGGGACGACGACCCACACCGACTGGCCGGCCTCGACCGACCGCTTCCCGACGGGCGCCGCCGTGGTCGTGTACGTGCCGCCCGAGGTGAGCGTGTAGGCGTCGGCCGTGATCTTGCCGTGCGGGATGACCTTCCACGTCGTGGTCAGGACGCCGCCTGCGGGGAGCGTGGCAGCGGTCGAGGCGTTGGTCGCCTCGACCTCCCAGCCCTCGGGCACGGCGAGCGTCACGGCGACGTCCGCGACGGCCACGGGCTCGTGGACCGTGAGGCGCGTGGTGACGGTGCTCGCGACGTCGGGCTCGAACGCGACCGGTCCCGGGGAGACCGTGAGCGACGCACAGGCCGGGGTGGCCTCGGCCGGGCCCAGGTCCACGACGCGGAAGTCGTCGAGGATCAGGTCGGACTGGTTGCCGCCCGCGGTGAGCTTGCGCAGCCCCACCCAGGTGTCGCCGCAGCCGCTCGCCACGACGTCCTCGGAGAACGTCGCGGTCGTGCGCTGCTGGCCCAGCGGGGTCGAATGGGTCTCGACCGACGCCGGGGCGCCGCTCGCGACCGAGTCGTAGCCCGTGACCCACTGGTACTCGCCGCCGTTGCCCGACTGGTAGTCGAAGCTCACGCGGTACTGGCGTCCCGCCTCGAGCTTCACGGTGCTGGGCACGGTGCGGTAGACGAGGCCCTTGTTCTCCTCGTGCGCCTTGAGCGACCAGTCGCCGGACAGCGCGTCGTCGACGAGCTTCCCGTTCCAGCCGGCCTGCGTGTACGGGGCGTTGCGCTTGGCGATGTGCGTGCGCGGGTCGGTCACGCCACCCGCGTCGCCCTTGACGAACGGTCCCCAGCCCTGGGTCACGTTCTCGAAGTCGTCGAACGCGACGACCGCTTCGCCCTCGACGGCCGGGGCCACCGAGCGCGTGGCGCTCACGACCCGCAGGTCGTCCACCCGCACGACGGCGTCGCCCGCCGAGGCGGAGACCGTCAGCGTCGGCCGGGCCGGGCCCGCGACGTCCACGAGCACCTGGACGCGCTGGTAGTAGCGGTTGTTCTTCTCGTCGGCCGCGACGAGGTTCTTCGCGGTCGAGCGCTCGACGACGGTGCTCGCGGTCTGCGCGACGCCCTCGCCCGAGACGGACAGAGTGGTCGAACGGGACTTCCCGGGTTGGACCTCGACCCACGCGCTCACGGCGTAGGTGCCCGTCGGGAGCTCGCCGAGCTGCTGGCTCAGCGACGAGGCGCCCGCGCCGAGCGTCGCGACGCGCTGCCCGTTGGACAGCGTCTCGATGCCGGTGGTGCCGGTCGTCTCGTACGCGTCGAGCGTCGCGGCGTTGAAGCCGGGGTCGACGATGCCGCTCGCGGCGCCCCACGCGACGTCCTCGGCCGAGGGGGTCGTGACGCCCTGCGGGTACAGGACGTATGGCTGGCCCGCGGTCGCCTCGACCGTGACCTTGCCGTCCGTGACCGGGACGTCCGCGACCTTCTCGCGGCCCGTCGTCGTGAGCTTGTACATCGTCAGGCTCGTGGCGCCGGAGAGCTCGTCCGTGAGGGTCCACGTGGTCGAGCCACCGGCCGGGTTGTAGTGGTAGAGCTTGCTGCTCTCGGCAGCCTCTCCCTCGAGCCCCGGGGCGTCGGACGCGTTCCACGGCAGGAGGTAGGTGCCGCCCTGGGCGACCACGGCGTCCCCGACGAGGATCTGCCGGTCGGCCGCGGCCTGGCCGCGCGCCGAGACGTCCCCCGTGAAGTCGATCCGGTCGGTGCCCCAGCGCACGATCTCCTGGTGCTGGAGGAACTTGGTCGGGACGTTGGTCGTCCAGATGTTCTTGTAGAACGCGTTCCAGTCGGTCTGCCCGGTCCAGCCCTCGAACTCGACGAGCCGCGCGTTGCCGAGCAGCGGGTGCGGGTTCCAGGTGTCCTTCTCGGCGTTGTCGATGAAGCGCACGATCTGGGAGTTCAGGCCCTTGTTCGCGGCGCCGCCGTAGTTCTCGTCCGCGGACCAGTGGCTCCACAGCGAGCTCGCCTCGAACTTGTCGGACCACTCGGTCGCGATCTGGAGGTCGTTGGCGCGGGCCGCGTCCGCGAGGGCGCGGGCCTGCCAGCCGAAGTTGTAGTAGACGTCGACGTAGAGCAGGTCCAGGTTGCCCCGGGTCTCGTCGGCGAGCTGGCCGATGCGCGCGGCCAGGTCCCCGCTGTTCACGTCGCGGCGCTGGTCGATGTAGTACGACTGACCGAGCCAGTTCCAGCCCTTGGCCGACGGGTCGACGAGCTCGTCCGAGAAGGCGTTCGCCTCGGCGTAGGCCTCGGTCGCGTTGATGTGGACACCGAAGTCCGCGTTCCAGTCGCCGCCCTGCTCGAGGAGCGTGTTCATGTCCTCGAGGCCGCCCGCGCGCTCGTTGTAGTTGCCGCCGTAGTCGGGGTGCGCGGAGTCGTGGCCCTCGGAGCCGTAGCCCTTGAGCAGCGCCATCTGGCCCAGTCCGTCGGTCGCGAGCGAGATGCGCTTGACGTCGTCGAGCGTGCGCAGGAACGGGTGCGTGGCCTGCGAGGCGAAGTTGAACGGGATGTGGGTCACGACGCGGTCGGCGACCTGGTCGGCGCCGAGCGCCTTGGGTGCGGTCGCGCGGAACGCGATCGCCCCGTCCTGCCAGTCGACCTTGTCGTCGGCGTTGGCGTCGGCCGTCACGACGACGGTCGCGTACGGCAGCTCCTCGGTGACGGGCGAGCCCTGGGCCCGATAGGTCCAGGCGCCGCTCCAGACGCCGACGCGCACGCCGCCGTCGGCCGCGCGGGCCTGGCGCTGCAGGCGGTTGCCGTCCGCGGCAGCCTTGCCGTTCGCCTCGTCGTAGACGCTGTTGGTCACGATCGTGGCCGACAGCGCGCTCGTGCTCACGATCGCGTACGCGGACCCGACCGGGTTCGCGTTCACGGGGGTCTGCGCCGTGACGCTCGTGAACGTGTCGCCGACCTTGCCGCGGTCCGGGCTGATCACGGCCGAGGCGACGACGGCCGACGGGTCGGCCGACGAGACGGAGAGCAGGTCGTGGCCGGGGACCTCGATGGTCCCGACGCGGAAGGCCTCGGTGTCGGTCACGCCCGTGACGCGGAACGTCACGGCGCTGCCGTCGACCTCGAGGCGCGTGTCGATGCTGACGCCCGCGAGGTCGGGGAACGTCAGGCGGTAGTCGCGGCTCGTCTCACCGGGCTCGTGGGCCTCGACCGCGACGGTGCGGTCGGTGCCGTTGAGGCGCACCTTCGCCACGGTCGCGGTGCTGCCCGCGAGCGAGGCTCCCGACGCGCGGTCGGTGTAGCTCAGGACCCGTGGGAAGTCGGCCGCGACCTGGACGTCGAGCTGGGGAGAGCGCAGCGTCGCCGCGCCCTCGGCGCTCGCCGCGGCGACCTGCTCGGCCGTCAGGCCCAGGGCCGAGAGCTGGGCCGTGCTGCTGGTGGCCGCCGCGGGGAGGGCGGCGACCGGCAGCGCCGCGAACGGCACCACGACCGCGGTGGCGAGCGCCACGAGCCGGCGGGCGCGGCGCGAGCCGCCGCCCGGGAGGGAACCGGCCCGGGGGCCAGGGGAATGTCGAACCATGTGCTGTCTCCTTCGATAGCAGTTCATCGGCCGTCCCCCGACCGACGGGCGTCACAGCTCTTCGACGTACTCCTCGGGCTCGCCGAGGACGGCCTCGTCCTTCAGCTCGAGGTCGGAGCCGACCTCGTGCAGCTCGAGGACCGTGACGGTGTTGCTCCCCGCGCGCAGCAGCGGCGCGGGGACGTAGAGGGTGTGCTGCGGGCCGCGTTCCCAGTAGCGGCCGAGCAGCACGTCGTTGACCCAGACGAACCCCTTGGTCCAGCCCGGCAGGGCGAGGAAGGCGTCGGCGGGGTCGTCGACGTCGAGCGTCGTCCGGGCGATCACGCCCTGTGGCCCGACGGCGTCGGCTCTGTCGGAGTCGGCAGCGTCGTCGGCGGCACCGGGCTCACCGGTGGCCCCGCTCCCCCACAGCCCGTCCACGGGCAGCAGGTCGAGCGGCAGGGACCGCGAGGTCCAGCCGTGGACGATGCGTCGCTCGACCAGGACGTCGCCGAGGATGCCCTTGTGCTCGCCGAGGCGCGGCCCGTAGTTGATGCGGCCCAGGTTCTCGACGAGGATCTCGAGCCGCACGGGCACGCCTCGACCGACGACCGTGAGCCCCCGGTGGGAGGTCTCGCGCTCCAGGACGCCGACCTCGTGGCCGTCGACGTAGACCGTCGCGCGGTCGTGCAGGCCGAGGATCGAGAGCGTGCTGCTGCCGGGCGGGAGCGTCGGTGTGGCCGTGTGGAGCACGAGCCCGGCGTTCTGCCCGAGCTGCTCGAACGTCAGCGGCGACGAGGCGGCGGTCACGGCACCGAGCGCCCGCAGGGCGGGCAGGAGCGGGCGGGTGCTCACCGGAGGCAGGGCGCGCGCCGGGAGCCGGACGGGGTCCTGGATCCACCGGTCGTCCTGGGTGTCTCCGACGTCGCCCCGGTACTCGGTGAGCACCTTGCGCAGCGCGAAGAACTTGGACGTCACGGTGCCGTCCTCGGCCACCGCGGCGTCGGAGTCGTAGCTCGTGACGGTCGGCTGGAGGCGCGTCCCGTCGTGGTTGGCCCCCGCGGTCAGCCCGAAGTTCGTGCCGCCGTGCGCCATGTACAGGCTCACGGACCCGCCGAGGTCGAGGAGCTCGCGCACGTCGGACGCCGCGCTGTCGGCGCCGCGCACGTGGTGCGGGTCGCCCCAGTGGTCGAACCAGCCGTTCCAGAACTCGGCGCACACGAACGGCTGCTCGCCGCGGCGGGCCGTGAGCTTGTCGAGCGCCTGCCCCGGACGGCTGCCGAACGTGGCCGCGGCCAGCACGCCCGGGAGCGTGCCGCCGTCGAGCATGAGGTCGGTGGGTCCGTCGGCGGTGAAGAGGAGCTCGTCGACGCCGCGGGCCACGAGGGCATCGTGGACCCAGGCCATGTAGGCGTGGTCGTCGCCGAAGCTGCCGTACTCGTTCTCGACCTGGACGGCCACGACGGGTCCGCCCCGGCTCGCCTGGAGCGCCGCGAGGCGCGGCACCAGCTCGTCGAACCAGGCCGCGACCGCTGCGAGGTACGTCTCGTCGCTGCACCGCAGCCGCACGCCGGGCAGCGCCGTGAGCCAGGCCGGCAGGCCGCCGTTGTCCCACTCGGCGCAGATGTACGGGCCGGGCCGAACCACGACGTCGAGCCCCAGGTCGCCCGCGAGGCGCACGAACCGCTCGACGTCGCGCCACCCCGTGAAGTCGAACGTGCCGCGCTCGGCCTCGTGCCAGTTCCACGGGACGTAGGTGTCGACCGTGTTGAGGCCCATGGCGCGCAGGCGCAGGAGGCGGTCCTCCCACTGGTCGGGGTGCACGCGGAAGTAGTGGATCGAGCCCGAGAGCAGGCGGTGCGGAGCCCCGTCCCGCAGGAGGTTCGCGCCGTCGGTGCGCAGGATCGGTCCGCCGACCGGGCCCGAGGCCTGGCCGGCTGGGTGCTGCTGGTTCACTTGATGGCCCCCGCTGCAAGTCCGGAGCGCCAGAAGCGCTGGAGGGAGAGGAACGCGACGATGAGCGGGACGACCGCCACGAACGCGCCGATGATGACCATGTGCCGTTCGATCTGGCCGGCCTGGACCAGGGCGTTCCAGCTCACCAGCCCGACGGTGACGGGCCGCAGGTTCTCGGAGATGAGGACCTGCGAGGGGAGCAGGAAGTTGTTCCAGATCTCGACGAACTGGAAGAGGAAGATCGTGACGAGCGCGGGGGCCATCATCTTGAGGCTGACCCCGAAGAAGATGCGGCCCTCGCTCGCGCCGTCGAGGCGGGCGGCCTCGATGACCTCGTCGGGTACCGAGCTGGCGGCGAAGATGCGCCCCAGGTAGACGCCGAACGGGCTCACGATGCTGGGCAGGAGCACCGCGAGGTAGGTGTTGACGATGCCCGTCGCGGAGAACATGAGGAACAGCGGCAGCGTGAACAGGACCTTGGGGATGAGGACCGCACCGAGGACCACGCCGAACAGCACGCCCTTGCCGCGGAACTCGTACTTCGCCAGGGCGTAGCCGGTCGAGACCGCGATGAGCGTCCCGAGGCCCGCGCCGACGATCGAGTAGAGCGCCGAGTTCGCCATCCAGACGGCGAAGATGCCGTCCTTGTACGCGAACAGGTCGCCGATGTTGCCGAAGAGGTCGAAGTTGGAGAACCACAGGGGGCTGCCGGCGAACGTGTACCCGGCGTCCTTGGTGGCCGCGACGAACAGCCACCACAGGGGGAACAGGAAGTACACGGCGGTGAGCGCGAGGACCGCGGTGACCGCGATGCGGCTCGTGGCCGTGGTCTCGATCGAGTCGCCGCGCAGGCCGCCTGCGCTCCCCCGGCTCCCCTTCGCGTCGGTGCGCTTGCGGCGCTGGCGGTTGCCCGCGGTCTTCTCGGCCCGGACGGGTGCGGTGCTCGTGGTCACGAGGACCTCCTGGACGTCAGACGGAAGAAGAGGACGGACAGCACGGCCACGCCGACCGCAAGCAGCACCGACTGGGCCGCCGCGTACGGGTAGTTGGCCGACTGGAGCGAGGCCTGTGCGGCCATGATCGGCGTGTAGCTCGCGTCGATCGCCCCGGTGCTCTGCTTGAGCACGAACGGCTCGTTGTAGAGCTGCGCGGAGCCGATGATCGAGAAGATCGTGGTGAGGAGGATCGCTGGCCGCACGAGCGGGATCTTGATGCTCCACGCGGTGCGCCACGGTGAGGCGCCGTCGAGCTTGGCGGCCTCGAGCACCTCGCCCGGGACCCCCTGGAGCGCGGCGTAGATGATGATCATGTTGTAGCCGGTCCAGCCCCACGTCACGACGTTCGCGACGGCCCACAGGGCGAAGTCCTGGCTGAGGAAGTTGACGTCGAGCCCGAACAGGCCGAGCAGCTGGTTGAACGGGTTGTTCGTGGGCGAGTAGAGGAACGACCACATGAGCGCCGAGACCACGGTCGGCACCGCGTAGGGCGCGAAGCTCGAGAGACGGAAGAAGCCCTTGGCCCGTGCCGAGGCCGAGTCGATGAGGAGCGCGATCCCGAGCGCGAGGCCCAGCATGACGGGCACCTGCACGACGCCGAACAGGAGCACGCGGCCGATCGAGGTGATGAACGTCGAGTCGCCCAGCGCGTACGCGTAGTTGAACAGGGGGTCGAAGATCTCCTGCGTGCCGCCCAGCCCGAGCGCGTCGCGCTGGATGCGGAACATGCTCTTGTAGATCGCGAACAGGATGGGCGCGACGTACATCCCGACGAAGAGCACCACGAACGGACCGACGAACCAGATCGCGTACCGGCTGGTCCGGCTGCGCGGTCGCTGGGGCGGCGTGGTCGCCGCGCGCTTCGTCTCGACCGGCGGCGGTGCCGCCGACGTCAGGCTCGTGGTCATGGTGGGTTCCTCAGGGGGATGCGTCGTGGTGCCCGACGACGTCACGCGCCCAGGTGCACCGGTGCTCGGAGGTGCGTGGCGTCGTCGGGCCTTGTGCTGCTCGTGCGCGGCGAGAACCGCGCGGGTGGTGCTGGTCGTGCCGGACGTCAGGTCACTCGTTGACGGCGATGCCCTGCTGCTTGAGCTCGGAGACCGTGGCCTCGCGGGCGCCGGTGAGCGCGGTCGCGACGGTCGCGCCGCCCTCCTTGGCGTAGGCCTGCTTCATGCCCGTGCCGAGCGTGCCCACGAGGGTCGAGACGCCGGGGCCCCAGGCCCAGTCCTCGTTGACCTGGCCGGACGCGGTCTTGAACACGTCGCTGATGACCTGGCCGCCGAAGTACTCGTCGCCCGTGGCGAGGAGCTCGGACTCGAGGCCCGCGACCGAGGCCGGGTACACGCCGCCGCCCTTGACGAGCTCGTCGACCGACGCGGGGTCGGTGCTGATCCAGTTGGCGACGGTCCACGCCGCCTCCGGGTCGTCGCAGCCCTTGAGGACCGCGGAGAGGCTGCCGCCCACGTTGCCGGTCTTGGCGTCGCCCGCCTCCCACTGCGGGAGCTCGGCCACGGCCCAGTCGCCGGACGAGGCCGCGGCGGAGTCCTTGAGGATGCCCGCGAACCAGGCGGCACCCACGATCGTGGCGATCGAGCCGTCGCCGAGGCCCGCAGCCCAGTCGTCGCTCCAGATGCCTGCGCCGATCACGTCGGCGTCGACGAGGCCCTGCCAGTAGTCGGCGACCTCGAGGTTGGCCGGGGAGTCGGGGGTGATGGACCAGGCGCCGTCCTTGATCTCGTACCAGGGGGCGCCGGCCTGCCAGGCGAAGCCCGAGTAGTCGTAGTCCTCGTACGTGCCGGTCAGCTTGATGCCCGCAGCCTTGAGCTTCTCGCCCGCTGCCTGGTACTCGGCCCACGTGGTGGGGACGGCGATGCCGTTCGCCTCGAACACGGTCTTGTTGTAGAAGAGCACCATGGGGCCCTGGTCCTGCGGGGCGCCGTAGGTCTTGCCGCCCACGTTGACGCCGGCCCAGCCCGCGGGGGCGTAGAGGTCCTTGTCCTTCCCGGCGAACTCGGTGACGTCCACGACGTTGCCCTCGGCGACGAAGCTGGGGAGCGTCTCGAAGCCGACCTGGGCGATGCACGGGGCGTTGCCCGCGGTGATCGAGTTGCGGATCTTGTCGTAGCCGCCCTTGTTGCCGGGCTCGATCTGCGTGTACTTGATCTTGATGTCGTCGTGCGTGTCGTTGAAGATCTTGGCCGACTCGTCGTAGCCCGCGGCCCAGGTCCAGACCTCGATCTCCTTGACCTTGCCGTCGCCGCCTGCCGAGCCACCGGACGTCGTGTCCGACGAGCAGGCGGTCAGGCCGCCCGCAGCGAGGGTGAGGATCGACGCGACCCCGACTGCCTTGACGATCGATGACTTCATGACTCTCCTTCTGACCACACTGTGCTGAGGATGGAGCGGCGACGGCGCCGCGGTCTGCGTGGAGCACACTCTGGCACACGTTGATATGGATCACAACCCACTCACCGAGGGGTGCCACGACTTGCGCAAACCCGTCACTTTCGGCTGCATGTTCTGGCTGTTATGGTCAACACTGATAACAGAAGGGTGACGACGACGTGAGCTTGGCAGGCTCTCGCTGTTGGCGTCCACTACGCTGCGGTGCACACCCGCGGCCCCGCACACCGAGGTGCCCGACGGCCCACGCCGGACCCTCACCGCCCGAAGGAGAGCACGTGGAACGACCGTCACCGCCCGCACGGACGGAGCCGGCGCAGGGGAGGACCACGGCCGTTCCCGCCCGGGGCCGCGGCCCCGCGATGGCCGACGTCGCCCGCGTCGCCGGCGTCTCCGCCCAGACCGTCTCCCGCGTCCTGTCGGGGCACCCCAACGTCAACGAGACCACGCGCAACCGGGTGCGCGCCGCCGTCGAGCAGACCGGGTACCGCCGCAACAGCCTCGCCCGCGCGCTCGTGACGGGACGCAGCAAGACCATCGGCGTCATCACGCACGAGACCGACTTCTACTCGGGCAGCGCCATGATGCTCGGCATGCAGCGCGCGGCCCGCGACGGCGGCTACTTCGTGAGCACCGCGAGCACCGCCTCGCTCTCCCCCGCCTCGATCGCCCAGGCCGTCGACCGCCTCCTCGACCAAGGCGTCGACGGACTCGTCATCGCCGTCCCCGTGCGCGACGACGAGTCGCTCGGCGACCTCATCCACGGCACCCCGACCGTCGTCGTGGACGGCATGCAGTCGTCGGCGACCGAGGTCGTCGCGGTCGACCAGGTCGCCGCGGGTCGCGTCGCGACCGAGCACCTCCTGGAGCTGGGCCACGAGACCGTGTGGCACCTCGCCGGCCCCGCCTCGTGGAACGACGCCAACGGCCGCACCGCCGGGTGGCAGGCCGCCCTGCACGACGCAGGACGCACCGAGCCGCCCGTGCTGTACGGCGACTGGAGCCCCGAGTCCGGCTACCGCAACGGCCTGGTCCTGGGCCGCCTGCCCGAGGTCACCGCCGTGTTCGTCGCGAGCGACGAGATGGCGTTCGGGCTGATCCGAGGACTGACGGAGATGGGCCGACGAGTCCCCGAGGACGTGTCGGTCGTGGGCATGGACGACATCGCGCTCGCCGAGTACTGCTCACCGCCGCTCACCACGGTCCGCCAGCCGTTCCACCTGACCGGCCGCCTCGCGGTCGAGCACGTGATCGCGCTCATCGCGGACCCGACGACCGTGCACGAGCCCGAGGTCGTGCTGCCCGAGCTTGCGGTGCGCCTCAGCACGGCGCCGCCGCGCTGAGCGTCGACATGTCGAAAGGGCACCGCCGGCGGCACCCTTTCGACGCTGCTTGGCGGCGAGAGGTCGTGGTCAGGGATCGGAGGAAGAGCGCCGCCGACCGACCCCGGACGCGCCGGAGGCGGCCCGTCGCGTGAGCGCCCCCCTGCAGGGCTCACACCACGGGCCGCCTCCGACCCTCACGCCCGTCACGACCCCCATCGACGACCGAGCGTTCACCTGAGCAGAGGAGGGTGGCGCTCGTTTGATACAGACAGTCGACGTGACCCCCGTCACATTCTGACATCGGGTGTCACCGACCGCAGCGGGACGGCCCGCCCGGAGCGCCACGAGCGCCCCGCACGGGCCGTCCCCCGGCCGGGCGTCAGCCCAGCAGCGCCTGCCCCAGGAACTCGCCCTCGGCACAGCCCGGCGGCACCGCGAACACCGCCGAACCGATCGGCGTCGTCCACTCGTTGAGCAGGTCCACCTCGTCGAGCCGCCGCTGGACCGGCACGAACTGCCGGTCGACGTCGGCCTGGAACGTCACGAACACCAGTCCCGAGCTGCTGAGCGCCCCCGGGTCGGCCGCGACGTCGGGAGCGTCGTCGTAGCTGTACGCGCGACGCAGGAACCGCTCGGCCTGGTCGTCGGTCCGGGCCCGCCGCACATGCGCGGCCGGCCCGATCACGGTCAGCCCGTGCGGCCCGACCGCGTCGAGGTCCGGCTCGTCGTCCTCCTCGTCGCCCGTGAGCGGCGCACCGTCCACGAGGCGGCGCCCCATGACGGCCTCGCGCGTGGAGCGGTCGACCTCGTCCCACGTGTCGAGCTCCATGCGGATGCGCCGCACGACCATCGACGTGCCGCCCGCGAGCCAACCGTCCGTGCCGTCCGACCACACGAGCGGGGAGTCCGCGACGGGGTCCACGTTCCGCGTCCCGTCGATCTGCCCCATGAGGTTGCGCATGGTCCGGCCCGCTGGCTCGCTCCCGACCGACCGCCGGAAGCCCTTCTGCAGCCACCGCACGGACACGAAGTCGCGCGCCTCGCGCAGCAGCATCCGGACCGCGTGCGAGACCGTCACCTCGTCGTCGGCGCAGACCTGGAGCACCAGGTCGCCGTCGTTCCAGCGGTCCTCGAGCCGGTCCACGCCGAACGCGGGCAGGGGCCGGAGCCACGACGGACGCCGGTCGTCGAGCCCCGCGGCCGTGAAGACCGCGGGCCCGTAGCCGACCGTGACGGTGAGGCGCGCGGGCACCTCGGCGAGCTCGGGCTCGGTGTCGGTCAGACCGGGACGTCCCTGCGTGAGGCGCGCGACGTCGTCGGTCCAGATCCGCATGAGCCGCACCAGCGCGTCCCGGTCCGTGCCGGGCGCGAGGGTCAGCGCGACGAGCGTCAGGTACGCCTGGGGAGGCGTCACAACGCCCGCCTGCCGCGGGCCGTGGAAGGGCACGCGCAGGTCGCCGTGCAGCGAGGTCTCCCCCGTGCCCGACGGCGCCGCTCCCCGCGCGGGGGCCGTGGACCGCCCGGCCCACGCACCTCCCGCACCGGCGACCGCGACCGCCCCGGCGGCGGCCCCGCCGACCAGGAACGCGCGACGCGAGACCCTGGCCTGGGCGGTCGGGCGGCTCCCTGCCGCCGGGTCATCCGGCCCGGGGCCGACGTCAGCCATCGTGGCTCATGTCGTGGCCCTCGTCGTGACCGTCGTCGTAGCTCTCCTTGGCGCCCGCGAACGTGCGCGTGGGGGCCGTGACGACGAGCGTGGAGCCGTCGCTCAGCTCGAGCGTGACGTCGTACTCGGCCCCGGCCTGGACCGGCGCGGACAGCTCCATGAGCATGAGGTGGTCGCCGCCGGGCTCGAGCGCGTGCTCGCCGCCCGCAGGGATGGTCAGCCCGCCCTCCTTCTGGCGCATGACCATGGCGCCCGAGTCGTCGGTCGCCATCTCGTGGAGCTCGACGCGAGACAGGTCGGACGTGGCGCCGACGACCGTGACGTCCTCGTCGCCGTCGTTGTGCAGGACGGCGAAGGCCGCCGTCATGCCGGACTCGGCCGCCTTGATCCAGGGATCGGTCACGGTCAGGTGGTCGGCCGCGGTGCTCGCCGAGGCGCCGGACGACGCGCTCGGCGAGGCCGTGCCGGACGGGGTGCCGGAAGCGGTGCCCGACGGGGTGCCGGAGCAGCCCGCGAGGAGGGCGAGGGTGACGGTCGCGCCGAGCAGGGTCGCGCGACGGGTGGTGCGTGCAGACATGGTGGGTCCTTCGGTTCGTGACCCGGCGTCGGGGCGCGCGAGGACGGCCCGCGCCGCGGAGCCCCTGGTCCGGGGCAGGACCAGGGGCACCGCGGGGTCGCGGGAACGCCCGGGCGACGACGTCGCCGGGAAGGGAGCGGGAGGGGTCAGTCCTGCTGCTGCTGGCGGCGGCGGACGATCAGCACGGCGACGACCACGACGCCGGCCGCGAGCACGGCGAGCCCGACGAGCAGCGGCACGATCGAGCGCGCCTCGTCGTCGGTCGCGTCGGACGCGTCGCTCGATGCCGTCGTGCTCGCCTCGGTCGTGTCCTCGGTGGCCGACGGCGCCACGACGGCGGGCTCGTCGGTCGCCACGGGCGCGGCCGGCTCAGGAGCCGCGGCGACCGCGAACGAGAACGTGCCCTCGATGGGGTGGCCGTCCGAGGAGACGACGCGCCACGCGATCGTGTAGGTGTCACCGGTCAGCTCGGCGGGCCACGGGAACGTCGCGGACGTCCCCTCGATCGTGGGGCTGCCCTGTGCGACGACGGTCCCGGCCGTGTCGGTCACGACGACCTGCGGCTCGACCGCGAGGGGCTCGGTGCTGAACGTCATGGTCAGTGCGGCGGGCGCGGCGTCGAGCTGCGCGCCGTCCGCCGGGTCGGTGCTGATGATGCGGTCGTGCGCCTGGGCCGGGGCGGCGCCACCGATGCCGAGCAGAAGGGTCGCTGCCAGCGTCGCGAGGGCCGCGAGCGTCGCGACGAGGAGCCGGGCCGGGCCGGTGCGGGGTGCGGGGTGCGCGAGGGCGACCGCTCGCCCGCGACGGTCGGCGACCATGGACAGGATTGACGGGTGGGAGTGGTGGGACTGGTCGGTCTGGAAAGGCATGGAAGACGCTCTCGATGAGGCGCGGCACGAGCTCGCGCAGGGGGTACCCGGGGGACGGCCGGCCTCGTCGATGGCCCGCGCGCGAGCGCGGACCGGGTCAGGAAGGAAGGGCGACGGGCCGGGCGAGCAGCGGTGGTCCGCGCGTCGTCGGGGTCCGCAGGTGGACCGTCGCCGTGCGGGACGGCGCGGCAGCCGGAGCGAGGGGCCGGTGCACGACCGGCAGCGCGGGCAGGAGGTCCGCGAGCGCCCGCCGGGGCGCGAGCCACGTCAGGAGCAGGCCGAGCGCGCGCTCGCCGTGCGCGACGACCAGGGCCACGACCAGGGTCGCGACCACGTGCGCCAGGACCATCCATGCTCCCGCGGGGGTCTCGTGCGGGAGGTGCGCGACACCGTCGGGCACAGGGGTGCTCGCCGCGCAGGTCGCGAGCGTGCCCGCCACCGCACGGCCCGCATGGCCTACGTGGCCCCCGCCGACCGGCGTGCACGACGCGGGCGCGGAGAAGCCCAGGCCGTAGTGCAGCGCGACCTGGCCCGTGCCGAGGATCGCGACCAGCCGGCCGAACGTGAGGCGGAAGCGGGCCGCGAACGTCGCGCCGGCCATCGTGAACGACGCCAGGGCGAGCAGGATCAGCGGGTGCGGGAGCGTGCCACCGCCGAGGCGGTGCGCGAGCGCCGCGAGGGCCAGCACCAGGGTCGCGACGAGACCCGCGCGCGCGACGCGCAACGGACCGGCGACCTGGGTGAGCACGGGGACCACCCTAGCGGGACATGACGCGGCGTCGGATCCGGCTGCCGGAGCGCCCACGGCGCACCCCCGAGCACCGGGCCCGCCCGGTCGGGGAGAGGATGGTGCGCATGACCACACGCAACAGCATCGCCATCACGAACGGCTACGTCGTCCCCGTCGCCTCCGCACCCCTGGAGAACGCGACCGTCCTCGTCGAGGACGGCGTCATCACGGCCGTCGGCCAGGACGTCGTCGTGCCCGACGGGGTCCGCACGGTCGACGCCGGGGGCCGGTGGGTCCTGCCCGGCTTCGTCGAGTCGCACGGCCACATGGGCGTCATGGAGGAGGCCGAGGGCTGGGCCGGCAACGACACCAACGAGATGACCGACCCCAACGGCGCCGCCCTGCGCGCGCTCGACGCCATCAACATCGAGGACGAGGGCTTCCGCGACGCGCTCGTGGGCGGCGTGACCTCGGCCGTCATCAAGCCCGGCTCGGGCAACCCGATCGGCGGGCAGACCGTCGCGATCAAGACCTGGGGCGGTCGGACCGTCGACGAGCAGGTCATCCGCGAGGCCGTGTCGGTGAAGTCGGCGCTGGGCGAGAACCCCAAGCGCGTCTACGGCGACCAGAAGAAGCTCCCGTCGACGCGCCTGGGCGTCGCGAACGTGATCCGCAAGGCGTTCGTCGACGCGCAGAACTATGTCGCCAAGCGCGACGCGGCCGAGGCCAAGGGCGAGCCGTTCGACCGCGACCTCGCCAAGGAGACCCTGGGGCGCGTGCTCGCTGGTGAGCTCTTCTGGGACCAGCACACGCACCGCGCCGACGACATCGCGACCGCGCTGCGCCTCGCGGACGAGTTCGGGTACAAGCTCGTCATCAACCACGGGACCGACGGCGCCGCGGTCGCCGACGTCCTGGCCGAGCGGGACGTGCCGGTCATCTTCGGCCCCCTGTTCACGTCGCGGTCCAAGATCGAGCTGCGCAACCGCGACATCGCCAACCTCGGGGCGCTCGCCCGCGCCGGGGTGCGTGTCGCGATCACGACCGACCACCCCGTGGTGCCCATCAACTTCCTGGTGCACCAGGCGTCGCTCGCCGTGAAGGAAGGGCTGGACCGCGACGTCGCGATCCAGGCGCTCACGACGAACCCGGCAGCGTTCCTGGGCCTCGACGACCGCATCGGGTCGCTGCGCCCCGGGCTCGACGGCGACGTCGTGATCTGGTCGGGAGACCCGCTGGAGGTGACCTCGCGCGCCGAGAACGTGTTCGTGACCGGCACCGAGGTCTACTCGTGGGACCGTGCGGCGGCCGGCGGGCGCGGCACGGGGACGGTCGTGGAGCGCGGGGAGCGCTTCACGGACTGAGCCGACCGGCCGGGCCGGACGCCGAGTGTGCAGTTCGGGTCGTCTCCAGCGCGCGGGGACGACCCGAAC
>NZ_JBHUAD010000074.1:0-16499 GCF_042789955.1 Oerskovia sp. NPDC056781 | reverse complement strand
TTTCTCGGGGGCCGGTATTGTTTTAAACGACCCCGGGGTGGGGCCGCGCCCGCGGTCCCCCCCCCGCGGGGGGGGGGGCTGCTCCCACGAGCCGCCCGACCGCCCTCGCCTCGTCCTCCCCGGTACCGCTACGCGGCGACGGTGCTGTGCGCGTCGGCCGCGCGCATCGCACGGCGCCCCGAGGGGACCAGCACCGCGATCGCGATCACGAGGAACATGAGCGCTCCCGACACGATCAGGAGCGACTCGACCGAGAACCGGTCCGCGAGCGGACCGAAGATCAGCATCCCGAGCGGCATCGCAAGCGCCATGACGATGCCGACGAACCCGAAGACCCGCCCCTGCCGGTCGGGCTCGACCGTCTCCTGCAGGACCGTCATCGACGTCGTGGCAAAAGCGGGCACGGCGACACCGAGCAGGAACATGAACGTGAAGAAGACCCACATGTTCGTCGAGAGGCCCAGGCCGACGGAGAGCACGCCGAACACGAACGTCGCACCAACGATCATCGCGACGCGGTTCTTGAGCCCGCCCCACGTGGCGAGCAGGACGCCCCCCAGGATCGCGCCGAACGAGAACGCGAGCTCGTTGGCGGTGAGCTTCCAGACCTCCTCGCCGAACGTGCGCACGACCATGAGCGGCGTGAGGTAGGACGGGGCCACGATCAGCAGGAACACGACCGCGTACAGACCCAGGACCCAGCGCACGAAGGTGTGGCCGCGCAGGTAGCGCAGACCGCCCACGAGGTCGTCGAAGTACCCGACCTTCTCGCCCGCGGCCTCGTCCGCACGCAGCACCTTGGTCACCGGGATCAAGGCCAGGAGCCCGATCCCGATCACGGCCGTGACGACGTCGACGAAGAAGATCGCGACGATCGAGGCGCTCGCGTAGACGCCGGCCGCGACCGCGGGGGCCAGCAGCGTCATGGCCGACTGGATCGACCCGTTGATCCCGTTGACCCGCATGAGCTTGCTCACCGGGACGAGCTGAGGCAGGAGCGAGGACACCGCGGGCATCTGGATCCCCGCGCCGACCGAACGGATCGCGAGCGCGGCGTAGATGAGCCACAGGTCCTCGGTGCCCGAGAGCATGAGCAGCGCGAGGGCGAGGGTCGTCACGGCGATCGACGCGTCGGCCGCGATGATCAGGAACTTGCGGTTGAGCCGGTCGGCCCACACGCCACCGAAGATCGACACGACGGCCTGCGGCAGAAAGCCGAAGACCGTGGCGAGCGCGAGCACCGACCCAGACTTCGTCTCGAGGGTCAGGTGCCACATGATGGCGTACTGCACGAGCATCGACCCGAACAGCGAGACCGTCTGGCCGCCCAGGAAGATCGTCGCGTCGCGGCGCCAGCGTGGCTTGTCGGCCGCGTCGTCCGTCGGGGGCGCGGGGGACGGGTCCGCGGTGTCGTGCGAGGCGGCCGCGGGGTCGGCGGTCGCGCGGGGGCCGTAGGGCTCGGCGTCGGTGCCCGTCGAGGCATCCTCTGCGGTCGGGTCGGACACGGTGTTCGGCTCGGGATGACTCACCCGTCCATGGTGCGGGGCGAGGGGGTGCGCGTCCAGGAATTTGCGCGGGTCATCGCTCACGGACGCCTCAGCCCGCACGGCAAGCCCGACGCCCGGACCGTCCACGTCGTGAGCACCCGGGCGACGCGCTGTCCCGAGACTGCGCCGGATGGCAGGGTGGGACCGTGACGATCCCGACCGAGCCCACGCCGCCCCGCGACGCAGCCGACACCCCGCACGCACCGCGCCACCTCCAGCCCGGGGACGGCTGGGTCGAGTGCACGTGCGGCAGGCGGCACTGGGGGCTCGCGGGCGCCGCGGGGCTGCTCGTCGCCCGGCGCGGCCGGGACGGTCGCGTGAGCCACGTGCTCCTCCAGCACCGCGCCCCCTGGAGCGACCAGGGCGGTACGTGGGGCGTGCCGGGCGGTGCGATCCATCCCGACGAGACGCCTGAGCAGGGCGCGCTGCGCGAGGCGCACGAGGAGGCGGGCGTCGACCCCGGGCTCGTGACGATCGTCGGCGACCGGGTCCTGGACCACGGGCCCTGGCGGTACACGACCGTCCTCGCGGAGGTCGCGCCCGGAGCGCACCTCGAAGCCCGCGCGACCGACGCCGAGAGCCTGGAGATCGCGTGGGTCGCGGTCGACGACGTCCTCTCGCTCCCGTTGCTGGAGGCGTTCCGGGACGCGTGGCCCGAGCTCGTGGGGCGCTTCGCCGAGGTCGCCTGAGCGGGGCACCGCCCAGCCGGAACACGTCGCGCCCGAGACCCCTAGCGGTCCGTCCGGCCGGTCGCGGTGCTCTCGACGTCCGCAGCCCCCTTCGCGGGGCCGTGCGGCACGAGCTTGAGCCCCACGACCGCGGCGATGATGCCCGCGATGAAGACGACCTTGCCGACCGAGGCCGACTCGTCACCGGTGAGGATCGCGTAGGAGACCGTCAGGGCCGCGCCGATGCCGACCCACACCGCGTACGCGGTGCCGATCGGGATGTGCTTGACGGCCCAGCCGAGCCCACCCATGCTGATCGCGAGCGCGACGAAGAAGACGATCGACGGGACGAGCTGCGAGAAGCCGTCGGACTTGCCGAGGGCCGTGGCCCAGACAGCCTCGAAGACGGCACTGACGAGCAGGACGATCCACGGCATGTCAGCTCACCACCTTGAGGCCGACCACGGATCCGACGAGGAGGACGAGGAGCAGCCCGCGCAGCCAGGTGAAGGTCTCGGAGCCGTTGAAGAAGCCCCAGACCACGGTGAGCGTGGCCCCGATGCCGACCCAGACCGCGTAGGCGGTGCCGGTGGGCAGGGAGGTCATCGCCCAGGCGAGACCGACCATGCTGAGCGTCAGCGAGACGAGGAAGACGACCGTCGGTCGCTTGCGCGTGAAGTTCTCGGATGCGGACAGCGCCGTCGCCCAGACGGCCTCCAGCATTCCGGAGAGGACGAGGACAACCCAAGCCATGACAAGTAACCCCTCTGAGTCAGTCTTGTCCGTGCGGGTACTGCTCCCTCGTCCGCGCGTCCCTCGTCACGAGGAACTTGGTACCAGCGTACCGACATCGTGTCGTCTTGGCCAGGGATCGGCTGTGGGCACCCCCGGCTTCACACGATCCACCCCGTCGCTCCCTACCGGCCACACCCTCGACCGCGACGCCCCCGCCAGGATCGTCGGATGCCGGACATCTTCGAGCTCTCCCGTCCCGACGACTACCTGGAGCGTCTCGCCGCCTCCGACCTGGGCCGGGGCTGGAAGGCCCTTGCCACGGCCGAGCTCGACCTGCACCACGGCCACGACGTGCTCGACCTGGGCTGCGGACCGGGCGCCGACCTGCCGACGTACGCGGCAGCGGTCGGGCCGTCCGGGAGCGTCCTCGGGGTCGACCACGACGCCGGCGCCGTGGCCCGGGCCCGCGCGCTGGTGCGCCATCTGGCCACCGTCAGGGTCGCGGAGGCAGACGTCCACCGCCTGGGCCTCGCCGACGGCAGCGTCGACCGCGCACACAGCGACCGGGTGCTCCAGCACGTGGCCGACCCCGGGCTGGTCCTCGCCGAGACGTTCCGGGCCCTGCGCCCCGGTGGTCGCGCGGTGCTCGCCGAACCGGACTGGGGCACGCTCGTCGTCGACGGTCCCGACGCCGCGACGAGCGACGCGTACGGGCGCTTCGTCGTCGAGCAGGTCGTCCGCAACGGCAGGATCGGACGCCGGCTCGCCGGGCTCGCCGAACGGACGGGCTTCGCGGTCGAGCGCGTCGTCCCCGTGACCGCCGTCTTCCGCGACGTCCACGAGGCGGACCAGGTCCTGGGCCTGGCGCGGGTCGCCCGCCGAGCCGTCGAGGCGGGGTACCTGCACGAGCGCGCGGAGGCACGCTGGACCGAGCACCTCACGACGCAGCCGTTCTTCGCGTCGGTGACCCTCTTCGTCGTCGTGGCCGACAGGCCTTCGGCGTAGCGGTCGCGGGTCGTGGCCCTGGGTCCCGGCGACACCCGCGCCGCGCACCGACGGGTGGTCGCGCGGCAACACAGCACCCCCACCGTGTGGGGCGGGTCACGCGGCCGCGGGTTCACGTCCCCCGGCGACAGGAGTACTGTTCTCGCGGAGGAAGGCAAGCCTAACCAAACTAGGACGCGAGTTCCAGTTCGGCCGGGCCCCACCGCTGCGACCACCGGCCGCCCCGGCCTCCGGCTCCCGGGCTCCCCGCCCCGCGACCCGTCGAAGGACTCCTGTGTTCGCCAACTTCCTCATCGGCCTGCGTGAAGGCCTCGAGGCCGCGCTCGTCGTCAGCATCCTCGTCGCCTACCTGGTCAAGACCGGCCGACGCGACCTGCTCCCCTTCCTCTGGCTCGGCGTCGATGTCGCCGTGGCCGTCTCGATCGGATTCGGCGCGGCCCTGACCTACGGGCCGCAAGGGCTGACGTTCGAGGCCCAGGAGGCAATCGGCGGCACGCTGTCGATCCTCGCGGTCGGCCTCATCACCTGGATGATCTTCTGGATGGGCAAGACCGCCCGGCATCTCAAGGCCGACCTCCACCACAAGCTCGACGACGCCGTCGCCGCCGGGAGGTGGGCCGTCGTCGTCATGGCGCTGCTCGCCGTCGGGCGCGAAGGCCTCGAGACCGCACTCTTCCTCTGGGCCGGGGCCCAGGCCACGGGCACCACGACCAGGCCGCTGCTCGGCGCGGTGCTGGGTCTCGCCGTGGCCGTCCTGCTCGGCTGGGCCGTCTACAAGGGCGCCGTCAGGCTCAACCTGCGCGTCTTCTTCGCCTGGACCGGACTGTTCCTCGTCGTGGTCGCCGCAGGGGTGCTCGCCTACGGCGTGCACGACCTCCAGGAGGCAGGCGTCCTGCCCGGGCTGCACGACCTGGCGTTCGACGTCAGCGCGCAGATCCCGCCGTCGAGCTGGTACGGCACGGTCCTCAAGGGCGTCTTCAACTTCTCCCCCGCGACCACCTGGCTCGAGCTCGCCGCCTGGTGGCTCTACCTCGTCCCCACGCTGTTCTTCTTCGTCCGGACCGTCTGGTTCAGCGCGCCTCGCAGCAGTGCCCCCGCGCAGGCCAGCACCCCGGCAACCACCGTCACGACTCCCGGAGGAAACCGATGACCCGCTCACGGGCCACCCGCGCCGCAGCGCCGCTGCTCGCGGCCGCTCTTCTCGTCCCGCTCCTGGCCGCCTGCACGCCCAACGACCCGGCCCCCGCCGGCGCGAGCGGCTCCGCCGCCGGTTCCGCGAAGCTCACGGTCGACTCGTCGGCCGACGCGTGCACGCTCTCGGCCGCCGAGGCTCCCTCGGGCAACATCGTCTTCACCGTGACCAACACGGGCGACGACGTGACCGAGTTCTACCTGCTCGCCGAAGACGGCCTGCGGATCGTGTCCGAGGTCGAGAACATCGGCCCCGGCATCAGCCGCGACCTGGTCCTCACGGCCAAGCCCGGGCAGTACGTCACCGCGTGCAAGCCCGGCATGATCGGCGACGGCATCCGCTCGGGCTTCACCGTGACCGACTCGGGCGCGGACGTCGAGCCCACGGGTGCGGTCGCCGACCAGGTCGCGCTGGCCTCGACCAACTACGTCGCGTACGTCAAGGACCAGACCGAGCAGCTCCTCGAGGGCACCCAGGAGTTCGTGACCGCGTACGAGGCGGGCGACGACGAGGCCGCCAAGGCGCTCTACGCCCCGGTGCGCGTCCACTGGGAGCGCATCGAGCCCGTCGCCGAGTCGTTCGGCGACCTCGACCCCAAGATGGACCTGCGCGAGGCCGACCTCGAAGAGGGCCAGGAGTGGACCGGCTGGCACCTGCTCGAGAAGGACCTGTGGCAGCCCGCCCCCGAGGCCAACGGCGGCGAGACCTACGTGGCCCTGACGCCCGAGCAGCGCACGCAGTACGCCGACCAGCTCCTCGCCGACACCCAGGAGCTCTTCGACCGCACGCACGAGGCGTCCTTCGCGGAGGGCATCGACGCCCCCGCGATCGGCAACGGCGCCAAGGGCCTGCTCGACGAGGTCGCGACGGGCAAGGTCACGGGCGAGGAGGAGATCTGGTCGCACACCGACCTGTGGGACTTCCAGGCCAACGTCGACGGCGCCAAGGTCGCCTACGACGGTCTGCGCGACGTCGTCGCAGCCAAGGACGCGAAGCTCGCCGCGACGCTCGACGAGCGCTTCACGACGCTCCAGGGCCTGCTCGACGAGCAGAAGCAGGGCGACGGGTTCGTGCTCTACACCGACCTCACCCCCGAGCAGGTCAAGGCGCTCTCCCAGGCCGTCGACTCGCTGAGCGAGCCTCTCTCGCAGCTCACCGCCGCCGTGGTGCTCTGAGGACCGACGCACCATGACGACAGCGCCCGACCAGCCCGAGCAGCCCGGCACCGGATCGCCCGCCCCGGCGGGCGACGACGCACCCCGAGGGGCCACCGCGCCCGGAGAGGCGGCGGGACGGACCGAGCCACCGCAGGAGGCGCTCCGCATCTCGCGGCGCGCGCTCCTGGGGATGGCCGGCGTCGGGCTGGCCGGGGCGGGGCTCGCCGGTGGCTTCGCCGCCGGGAACGCCACGGCCCGCACCTCGGCACCGAGTGCGGGCCCCGCCGAGGGCGAGGGCGCGTTCGCGTTCACGGGCGAGCACCAGGCCGGGATCACGACCCCGGTCCAGGACAGCCTGCACTTCGCGACCTGGGACGTCACGACCCAGGACCGCGACGAGGTGGTCGCGCTCCTGCGTGCCTGGACGCTCGCGGCCTCGCGCATGACGCAGGGCCTGCCCGCCGGGGAGTTCGGCCCCATGTCCGGTCCGTACGACGCCCCGCCGGACGACACGGGCGAGGCCGAGGACCTGCCGGCCTCGGGTCTGACGATCACGTTCGGGTTCGGCCCCTCGTTCTTCACGGCCGCGGACGGTTCGCCGCGGTTCGGTCTCGACGGCCGCAGGCCCGACCTCCTCGCGGACCTGCCGCACTTCCCGGGCGACATGCTCGAGGACGCGCGCTGCGGCGGCGACCTCGCGGTCCAGGCCTGCGCGAACGACCCGCAGGTCGCGGTCCACGCGATCCGCAACCTCGCGCGCATCGCGTTCGGGACGGCGTCGGTCCGCTGGAGCCAGCTCGGCTACGGGCGGACGTCGTCGACCACGACGACCCAGCCCACGCCCCGGAACCTGTTCGGCTTCAAGGACGGCACGGCCAACATCACGTCCGAGGAGTCGGCGGCGATCGACGAGCACGTGTGGGTCGCCCCGGGCGACGGCGCCGACTGGCTCGCGGGCGGATCGTACCTGGTCGCGCGCCGCATCCGCATGACGATCGAGACGTGGGACCGGGCTCCCCTGCGCGAGCAGGAGACCATCGTGGGCCGGACCAAGGGCTCAGGGGCGCCGCTGTCCGGCGGCGAGGAGCGCACCGAGCCCGACTTCGAGGCGGCGGGCCGCGGCGGCGCCCCGCTCATCGACCCGGCCTCGCACGTGCGCCTCGCGCACCCCACGAGCAACGGCGGCGCGCGCATGCTGCGCCGCGGCTACAACTACACCGACGGCTCGGACGGGCTCGGCAGGCTCGACGCGGGGCTCTTCTTCCTCGCGTACGTGCGCGACCCGGCCACGCAGTACGTGCCCATGCAGAACGCGCTCGCCAAGCACGACCTCATGAGCGAGTACCTGCGGCACACGGGCTCGGGGATCTGGGCCGTGCCGCGCGGCGTCCCTGCGGGGGCCGGGCTCGGCGGGGACCAGGGGGCCTTCGTGGGCCAGGACCTGTTCGCCTGACCCACGCGCGTGCTCAGTCCTTGACCCGGCCCGCGTGCTGCACGGCCGGTCGGACCAGCTCGCCGTACGCCTGGAGCGTCTCGTCGTTCGCGTCGTGCTGGAGGTAGAGCGCGAACTGGTCGACGCCGAGCGCCTTGAGCTCGAGCAGCCGCTCGACGTGCCGCGCAGGCGGCCCGATCAGGCAGAACCGGTCCAGGATCTCGTCGCTCACGAACGCGGTGTGCGTGTTCCCCGCGCGCCCGTGCTCGTTGTAGTCGTAGTCGACGCGCCCCGCGACGAAGTCGGTCAGCGCCCGCGGGATGTCTGGCCCCCCGTGGCCTTCCGACGAGGGGTCCCCCGCCCGGTAGCGCGCGACGATCTCCGCGACGTGGTTGCCGACCATGCCGCCGAACCAGCGGCACTGGTCGTAGGCGTGGGCGAGCGACCGCCCTCCCCCGTGCGCGGGCACCTCCCCGTCCCCGCCCGTGCCCGACGGCGCCTCGTCCGTCACGTACGCGGGCGCGGCCACGCAGATGGTCACCTCGGCCGGGTCGCGGCCGGCCCGCTCTGCGGCCCGGCGCACCGCGTCGATCGACCAGGCCACGATGTCGGGGTCGGCGAGCTGGAGGATGAAGCCGTCCCCGACCTCGCCCGCGAGCGCCAGCGCGCGCGGGCCGTAGGCGGCCACCCACACAGGGGTACGGCTCTCGCGGGCCCAGGGCAGGTGGAGCGTCGAGCCGTGGTGCTCGACCGCGCGACCGCCGGCGAGCCCTCGGATGGTCGTGACGGCCGTGCGCAGCTCGGCGAGGGTCACGGGCTTGCCGTTGGTCACCCGGACCGCGGAGTCCCCGCGGCCGATCCCGCAGACCGTGCGGTTGCCGAACATGTCGTTGAGGGTCGCGAAGGTGGACGCGGTCACGGTCACGTCGCGCGTCGCGGGGTTGGTGACCATGGGCCCGACGGTCACGCGGTGGGTCGCGGACAGGATCTGGGAGTGGATGACGTACGGCTCCTGCCACAGCAGGTGCGAGTCGAACGTCCACACGTGGCTGAAGCCGTGGAGCTCGGCGCGACGTGCGAGGTCGACGACGCGCCACGCGGGCGGGTCGGTCTGCAGGACGACGCCCAGGTCGAGGCGCTCGGCCGTGCCGGTCGCGGTCATGGCTGGTCCCTGCCCGTCATCTCAGGTAGGCCGAGTGGCTGCGACGCAGGTACCGGCCGTGCCCGGGGTGCCCGTGGTACTCGCCGTCCGAGACCAGGACCTTGCCGCGTGAGATCACGACGTCGACGTGCCCGTCGATCTCGAAGCCCTCCCACGCGGAGTGGTCCATGTTCATGTGGTGGGTCTTGCGGTTCCCGTGCGCGGCGTCCGCGCCCGAGGTGTACCCGATCGACGTGTGCCCGGCGGGGTCGTAGACCACGACGTCGGCGTCGGCCCCCGGGGCGAGAACCCCCTTGCGGTCGCCGAGGCCGAACATGCGCGCCGGCGTCGTGCAGCACAGCTCGACCCAGCGCTCGAGCGAGATCCGCCCGTCGACGACACCCTGGTAGACGAGGTCGAGGCGGTGCTCGACGCCCCCGATCCCGTTGGGGATCTTGGAGAAGTCACCGAGGCCGAGCTCCTTCTGCTCCTTCATGCAGAACGGGCAGTGATCGGTGCTCACGACCGACAGGTCGCCCGTGCGCAGGTAGCGCCACAGCTCGTCCTGGTGGCCCTCGGCCCGCGAGCGCAGTGGGGTCGAGCAGACCCACTTGGCGCCCTCGAAGTCGCCCCACTCCTCGCTCGTGGCCCCGAGCTGTTCCTCGAGCGAGAGGTACAGGTACTGCGGGCACGTCTCGCCGAACACGTTCCAGCCGTCGTCGCGGGCGCGGGCGAGCGTGGCGACGGCCTGCTTGGCCGACATGTGCACCACGTAGAGCGGGGCACCGGCGAGCCGCGCGAGCATGATCGCGCGGTGCGTGGCCTCCTCCTCGGTCTCCCACGGGCGCGTGGTGCCGTGGAAGTACGGGGCCGTGTCGCCGCGGTCGATCGCCTGGCGCACCAGGACGTCGATCGCGATGCCGTTCTCGGCGTGCATCATGACCATCGAACCGTTGGTGGCTGCCTTCTGCATGGCCCGCAGGATCTGCCCGTCGTCGCTGTAGAAGACCCCGGGGTAGGCCATGAAGAGCTTGAAGCTCGTGATGCCCTCGGTCACGAGCTCGTCCATGGCCTTGAGCGAGTCGTCGTCGACGCCGCCGAGGATCTGGTGGAAGCCGTAGTCGATCGCGCAGTTCCCCTCGGCCTTGGCGAACCAGGCCGCGAGGGAGTCCTGGACCCGTTCGCCGGTGCGCTGGACCGCGAAGTCGACGATCGTCGTCGTGCCTCCCCATGCCGCGGCGCGCGTCCCGGTCTCGAACGTGTCCGAGGCGGCCGTGCCGCCGAACGGCAGCTCCATGTGGGTGTGCGGGTCTACGGCGCCCGGGATCACGTACTTGCCGGTCGCGTCGATCACGGTCTGGGCGACCGAGGCGAGGTCCACCCCGAGCGTCGTGTCGCCCGGGCGCAGCAGCGCGGCGACCTGCTCGCCGTCGAGCAGGACGTCCGCGCGCGAGCGCCCCGTGGGCCCGACGACGGTGCCACCCGTGATGAGGGTCAGTGCCATGGTGTGCGTCCTCTCGTTCGGCGGTCGGTGCGGGGTGCGGCGCGGTGCGGGTGCGGGGCGGTCGGGCCGGCTGGGCGGCTCGGGACGGCCTCAGGGAGCGGTCAGCGGGCCGTACGCGTCGGGGCGGCGGTCGCGGTAGAACTGCCACCGGTTGCGGACCTCGGTCAGCAGGTCGAGGTCGAGGTCGCGCACCACGAGCTCCTCCTCGTAGGCATCGGCCGTCTCGCCCACGAACGCCCCCTCGGGGTTCACGAAGTAGCTCGTGCCATAGAAGTCGTTCGAGCCCAGCTCCTCGAACCCGACCCGGTTGATGGCGCCGACGTAGTACTCGTTGGCCACGGCCGCCGCGGGCTGCTCGAGCCGCCACAGGTAGTTGGACAGGCCGCGGCTCGTGGCGCTCGGGTTGAAGACGACGGTCGCTCCTGCGAGGCCCAGGGCCCGCCACCCCTCGGGGAAGTGCCGGTCGTAGCAGATGTAGACCCCGATGCGACCGACCGCTGTGTCGAAGACCGGGTAGCCCAGGTTGCCGGGGCGGAAGTAGAACTTCTCCCAGAAGCCCGGCAGGTGCGGGATGTGGGTCTTGCGGTACTTGCCGAGGTAGCTGCCGTCGGCGTCGATCACGGCCGCGGTGTTGTAGAGGATCCCGGGCTGCTCGAGCTCGTACACGGGCAGCACGACCACGATGCCCAGCTCCTTGGCGAGGGCGGCGAAGCGCTCGGTCGTCGGGCCCGGGACGGACTCGGCGTAGGAGTAGAACGCGGCGTCCTCGACCTGGGGGAAGTAGGGCGCGTTGAACACCTCCTGGAAGCAGATGACCTGGGCCCCCTGGTCGGCGGCCTGGCGGGTGTACCGCTCGTGGGCCGCGACCATGGACTCCTGGTCGCCGGTCCAACGGACCTGGGTGAGGGCGGCGCGCACGATCATGGGGTCTCCTCGGGTGCGGTGGCGGGACGGGGGCGGTGACCGTTGTGCTCGCCCGACCGCGCCGACCGCGCCGACGGCACGGACCGGCGCCCGTGAGCGGCGGGCTCCACGACGTACCGGTCGGCGACGTCGAGCGCTGCGTCGACGACGTCGAGGCCGTGCTCGAGGTCCTCGACCGACGTGACGAGCGGCGGGGCCAGGTGCAGGCGGTTGACCTGCGGGAAGGGCCAGACGCCGCCACCCGTCACCGCGGCGACGACCTCGGCCATGGGGGCGTTCTGCTCGGGCGTGCCCTGGAACGGCACGAGGCGTTCGCGCGTGAGCGGGTCGCGGACGAGCTCGATCGCCCAGAGGAACCCGAGCCCGCGGACCTCGCCCACGCTGGGGTGCCGTGCGGCCATGTCACGCAGGCGTTCGCCCAGCACCCGCTCGCCCAGCGACCGGACCCGGTCGAGGATGCCCTGCTCCTCGAGCACGTGGATGCTCGCGACGCCGGGCGCGCACGCGAGCGGGTGACCCGAGTAGGTGAGCCCGCCGGGAAAGGGGGTGCGGTCGAAGCTCGCGGCGACGCGCTCGGACACGATCACCCCGCCGAGCGGGACGTAGCCCGAGTTGACGCCCTTGGCGAAGACCACGAGGTCCGGCACGACGTCCCAGTGGTCCACGGCGAACCACTCGCCCACGCGCCCGAAGCCGACCATGACCTCGTCCGCGACGTACAGGATGCCGTGCTCGTCGCAGAGCGCGCGCACCCCCGCGAGGTAGCCGTCGGGGGGCACGAGCACGCCGTTGGTCCCGACCACGGTCTCGAGCAGGATCGCGGCGATCGTCGCGGGGCCTTCGAGCTCGACGACCTCGCGCAGGTGGCGCAGCGCCGCGACGCACTCGTCGGCGTCGGTCGCGGCCCCGAACGACGACCGGTAGGTGTAGGGCCCGAAGAAGTGCCGCACGCCCGGGTCCACCTCGTTGGGCCAGCGGCGCGGGTCGCCCGTGGCCGTCACGGCCGTGCCCGTGTTGCCGTGGTAGGACCGGTAGGCGGCCAGGACCTTCTGGCGGCCCGTGTGGCGCCGGGCGAGACGCACGGCGTTCTCGACGGCGTCGGCGCCCCCGTTGGTGAAGAACACACGGTTCAGCCCGCCGTCGGCGCCGCCCGGCGCGCGCTCGACGATCAGGCGCGCGAGCTCGCTGCGCACCGGGTTCGCGAACGACGGCGCGACGGTCGCGAGGCGTCCGGCCTGCGCCTGGATCGCGCCCACGAGCGCGGGGTGCTGGTGTCCCAGGTTGAGGTTGATGAGCTGCGAGGCGAAGTCCAGGTAGCGCGTGCCCTTCTCGTCCCAGAACCAGGCGCCCTCCCCGCCGGCGATGGTCACGGGCCGGATCAGCTCCTGCGCCGACCACGAGTAGAAGACATGGGCGTCGTCCCGTCCGGCCCGTCCCGTGCCCTGCACTGCGTCCGTCATCCGGCTCGCCGTCCTTTCGTCCGTCGGCTCGTCCACCTCGTCACCGGGTCCGGGGGAACCCCAGGTCGATGCTGCTGGTCGCGGGGTCCGGCCACCGCGACGTCACGACCTTGGTCCGGGTCGCGAAGTGGATGCCCTCGGGGCCGTACATGTGCGAGTCCCCGAACAGCGAGCCCTTCCACCCGCCGAACGAGTAGTAGCCGACGGGCACCGGGATGGGGACGTTGACGCCGACCATCCCGGCCTGCACCTCGACCTCGAAGCGTCGGGCGGCTCCCCCGTCGCGCGTGAAGATGGCCGCGCCGTTGCCGTACGGGTTCTCGTTGACGAGCCGCAGAGCGTCGTCGAACGTCTCGGCCCGCACGACCGAGAGCACGGGCCCGAAGATCTCCTCGCGGTACACCGTGTGCTCGGGCCGCACGTGGTCCACGAGGCTCGGGCGCAGGAAGAACCCGCCGCTCGTGTCCTGCCCGTCCGGCCCCGGCCCGACGGGCGGCCCGTCCCGCCCGTCCAGGACCAGGACCGCCCCCTCGTCGACCGCGCTGCCCACGCGCGCCGCGACCCGGTCGCGGTGCTCGGCCGTGATGAGGGGCCCCATCTGGGAGGCGGGGTCGTTCCCCGGCCCGACGACGAGTCCCGCCACCCGCGTGCGGATCGCCTCGACGAGGGCATCGGCGACGTCGCCCACCGCGACCACGACCGAGATCGCCATGCACCGCTCCCCTGCAGACCCGTACCCCGCCGAGACCGCCGCGTCCGCCGCAGCGTCGAGCTCGGCGTCAGGCAGGACGACCAGGTGGTTCTTCGCCCCGCCCAGCGCCTGGACCCGCTTGCCGTGGCGCGTGCCCGTCTCGTAGACGTGGCGGGCGACGGGCGTGGAGCCGACGAAGCTGATCGCGGCGACGTCGGGATGCTCGAGGAGCCGGTCGACCGCGACCCGGTCACCCTGCACGACGTTGACGACGCCGTCGGGCAGCCCGGCCTCGGCCAGGAGCCGGGCGACCAGCAACGAGGCCGACGGGTCGCGCTCGCTCGGCTTGAGCACGAACGTGTTGCCGCACGCGATCGCCGTCGGGATCATCCACAGCGGCACCATGGCCGGGAAGTTGAAGGGCGTGATGCCCGCCATGACGCCCAGCGGCTGCTTGACCTCGTGGACGTCCACCCCGGTCGAGACCTGCTGGCTGAAGCCCCCCTTGAGCAGGTGCGGGATCCCGGTCGCGAACTCGACGTTCTCGAGCGCTCGCGCGACCTCCCCCTGCGCGTCGGACACGACCTTGCCGTGCTCGGCCGAGACCAGGTGGGCGATCTCGTCCCGGTGCCCGCGCAGGAGCTCGTGGAACGCGAAGAGGATCTCGACGCGCCGCGACAGGCCCGTCCGGGACCAGCCCGGGAAGGCTGCGAGCGCCGCGGCCACGGCCGCGTCCACGTCGGCCGCCGAGGCGAGGGCAACGCGCCCCGTGACCCGTCCGGTGGCCGGGTCGTGGACGGCTCCGTACCGTTGCGCCTCGTCCACGCGGCGGCCGCCGACGACGTGCCCGATCACCCCTGGGGCCCGCTCGGGGGTGCTGCTCGTCATGCTGGCCTCCCTCCCGGGCGTGGCACGCAGGACCACGGCCCGGGTCGTCGACGACTGAGTCTCAGTGTGGCACGAGGACTCCTTTCGTGTGAGGTCGATCACAGATCGCGGGGTCCGCCCGGGTGAAGGGTGCCGGGGCGCTCTCCCGCCGTGCGTGCCGCTGTCTTCGCGCCACCGGGCCCGGGTACGGTCGGGCCGTGACCGACGAGCACCCCACGAGCAGCCACGACCCGGGCGACCCGCGAACCCCGGCGGGGCCTCCTCCTCCCGGACCGGACCCCGCTCCCGCACGCCCGATGACCCGGGCCGAGCGACGTGCTGCCGAGCAGGCCGCCCTGGAGCGCCAGGCGGACACCTCGTGGCACTCGTCACCCGCCACGGGCGCGCTGCCGACCGCGCGCCCCCGGACGTCTGCCCTGCCCACCACGGCCGGGGCCTCCGCCTGGGAGCGGGTCGAGGTCTCGGCAGAGGCCGCTCCGGCCCCGTCGGCCTGGCGTGAGCGCGCGGCGCGCTTCGCCCCGAACCTGTCACAGGCGCCTGGCGCGCCCGCCGTGCCCACGACGGTCGGGCCGGAGGCGGCCGACTCGTCCGCTCCGAGCCGGACGACGTCCGCCGGGCCTCCGCTCGACCCGTCGCGAACCCCGACGACGACCGGCACGACCACCGGTACGGCGACCTCCGCCGACGCCACGGCCCCCGGCATCACGACAGGCTCGTCGACGCCGTTCCCGACTCGTCGACAGCTCTCCCACGCCGCCCGGCACGTGACACGGCTCGGCCGCGGCAACGCCGCTCGCCTGCTCCTGCTCACCGTCGTCACGGCGCTCGCGGTCGAGATGATCCGGGCGAGCGGCCCCCTGCTCGACCGCGCCTTCGCCTCGAGCGTGACCGTCGCCGCCGGGACGGCACTGATCACGTACGCGGCTCCCGCGCTGGCCGTGACGATCATCGCCGCGCGACTGCCGATCTCCGGGCGGGTCACGCTCGGTGCGGTGCTCGCCCTGGTCGGGTGGCGGCTGGGTCTGCAGGGGCTCGGGATCGCCGCCGGCTCGGACGGGGCGCTCGGGTCGGCCCGCTACGGGCTGGGGCTCGGGGGCGCCTCGCTCGCGGTGGCCACGCTCGTCATCGTGGTCGCGTTCGTGAGCGGCGTCCGTCCGTCGCCCGCCGAGGTCTCCCCCGAGAGGGTGGGAGGCGCCTGGACGCCTCTCGCGAACGGGCGCATGGTCGCCCTCGGCCTGTCCCTGGGCGTCCTGGGCGCCGCGGGCGTGAGCCTGCTCCACGGGACGTGGGACGCGTACTGGCGCACCGGTCTGCTCTCCTGGGTGGCCCCCCTCGTACTCGGCGGCCTGGCGGTCGTCTCGGCGTGGCTGCTGCGCCGCGACCCCGCCGCCCCCGGGGCCCGCGGGATCTGGGTGCTCGGCCCGTACCTCGCGCTGGGCGTCATGGTCTTCGGCAACCCCGCTTTCATCGCGTCGCAGACGGGACTCCCCCTGGCCGTGGCCGCGGGAGCGGTCGTGGTCATGGCCCTGATGGTCGGGCTGACGACCGTCCGGGGCACCGCGCGGTCGAGCCGTCCCGGGGGCAACGTCGTCCTGTCGGTCCTGGGTCGGTGGGCCGACCTCGTGGCGCTCGTCGCCTTCGCCCTGGTCGTGTTCGTGCTGCCCGGCCGTACCGAGGCGCTCGACGACCTGTTCGCCTGGGCGCTCCTGGTCTGCGTCGTCGGCCTCGCCGTCGCCTCAACCGACGCCGTCGTGCACGCTCTCACCCGACCGGCCCGTGAGGTCGGCTGGCTGCGCCTGGCCGGGGCCGGCACCGCCGTCGGGCTGGGGCTCATCCTGCCGCTCCTGGTCTACCAGCTCGACTACGACGTGCCCCTGCCCGTGCCCAACGCCTCCGTGCCAGTCCTGGTCGCCCTCGTGATCGGGGTCGCGGGCCTGCGCCGTACCCGCCCGCTGCCGCAGGCCGCCGCGGGCACCGCGGCGGCCGCACGCGTCGCCCCGCCGAGCGTGCGCGTCGCGCTGCCCGTCGTGGCCGCGGTCGCCGTCCTGGCCGCAGGCGGCGCCGCCGTGCAGCTCGTCGACCTGCCGACCGGGGACCGGACGGCGAGCGGGACGGCGGCCGGCGACGAGCAGGGCCTCGTCGTCCTCGACTGGAA
>NZ_JBHUAD010000073.1:0-16645 GCF_042789955.1 Oerskovia sp. NPDC056781 | reverse complement strand
TTCCACCCGGCCGCTCGCGGCACCCGACCACGCCGTCTAGATGTCCAGGAACCTCACGTCCTTGGCGTTGCGCTGGATGAAGTTGCGTCGCGACTCCACGTCCTCGCCCATGAGGACCGAGAAGATCTCGTCCGCGGCTGCGGCGTCGTCGAGCGTGACCTGGTTGAGCGTGCGGTGGTCGGGGTCCATGGTCGTGTCCCACAGCTCCGAGTAGTCCATCTCGCCGAGACCCTTGTAGCGCTGGATCCCGTTCTCCTTGGGGATGCGCTTGCCCTCGGCCTGACCGGCGAGCAGGAACGCGTCGCGCTCCCGGTCCGAGTACACGTAGTCGTGCGGCGCGTTCGACCACTTGAGGCGGTACAGCGGCGGCTGCGCGAGGTACACGTGGCCGTGCTCGATGAGCGGGCGCATGTACCGGAAGAGCAGGGTCAGCAGCAGCGTGCAGATGTGCTGGCCGTCGACGTCGGCGTCGGCCATCAGGACGATCTTGTGATACCTCAGCTTGGCGATGTCGAAGTCCTCGCCGATGCCCGTGCCGAACGCCGTGATCAGAGCCTGGACCTCGTTGTTGCCCAGGGCCCGGTCGAGGCGCGCACGCTCGACGTTGAGGATCTTCCCGCGCAGCGGGAGGATCGCCTGGTTGTGCGGGTTGCGGCCACGCACGGCCGAGCCACCTGCCGAGTCACCCTCGACGATGAAGACCTCGCACTCCTCAGGACGGTTCGACTGGCAGTCCTTGAGCTTGCCCGGCATGCCGCCGGACTCGAGCAGACCCTTGCGACGCGTCGCCTCGCGCGCCTTGCGGGCCGCGAGCCGCGCCTGCGAGGCCTGGATCGCCTTGCGGATGATGTCGCGCGCCTCGGTCGGGTGCGAGTCGAACCAGTCCGTGAGCTGCGCACGGACGACACGCTGGACGAACGACTTCGCCTCGGTGTTGCCGAGCTTCGTCTTCGTCTGGCCCTCGAACTGCGGCTCGCCGAGCTTGATCGACAGGACGGCGGTGAGGCCCTCGCGGATGTCGTCACCCGTGAGGTTGTCGTCCTTCTCCTTGATGATGCCCTTGGCACGCGCGTACTCGTTGACCAGCGAGGTCATGGCCGCACGGAACCCCTCCTCGTGCGTACCGCCCTCGGTCGTCGAGATCGTGTTGGCGAACGTGTGCACGGACTCGGAGTACGAGCCGGTCCACTGGAGCGCGACCTCGACCGAGATGCGCCGCTCCTTGTCCTCGGACTCGAAGTCGATGATCTCGTCGTGGATCAGCTCGACCTTCTTGGCCGAGTTGAGGTGCTTGACGTAGTCCACGAGCCCGTCGTCGTACTTGTACGACACGACGCGGGGCTTGAACTCGTCCTCACCCTCGGGAGCCGCCACGAGGTCCTCGGCGGGGTCGGCGACCTGCCCCGTGACCTCGTCGTCGGTGTCGAGGAACTGACGGCGCTCGTCCGTGAGCGTGATGCGCAGGCCCTTGTTGAGGAACGCGTACTGCTGGAAGCGCGAGCGCAGCGTCTCGAAGTCGAACTCGGTCGTCTCGAAGATCTCCGGGTCGGCCCAGAAAGTCTGGGTCGTGCCGGTCTCCGAGGTGGCCTCACCCTTGACGAGGGGACCGTCGGTCTTGCCGCCGTCCTTGAAGTTCTGGCTCCAGGTGTGGCCGTCACGCTTGACCACGGTCTGGACCTTGCGCGACAGCGCGTTCACCACCGAGATGCCCACACCGTGCAGTCCGCCCGAGACCGCGTAGCCGCCGCCACCGAACTTCCCGCCCGCGTGGAGGATCGTCATGACGACCTCGACGGTGGGCTTCCCCTCGGTCGGGTGGATCGCGACGGGGATGCCACGACCGTTGTCCTTGACCCGTACACCTCCGTCGGCCAGAAGTGTCACGTCGATGGTGTCGGCGTACCCCGCGAGGGCTTCGTCCACAGAGTTGTCCACAACCTCGTACACGAGGTGGTGGAGTCCGCGCTCACCGGTCGACCCGATGTACATGCCGGGCCGCTTGCGCACGGCCTCGAGCCCTTCGAGGACCGTGATGTTGCTCGCGTCGTACGTGCCGCCAGAGGGGTCCCGGTCCTTGCCCGGTCCTTCACCACTCTCCGGAGGCAGGCTGGATGGGACGTTGTCTGTGTGGTCTGCCACGGGCGGAAACGCTCCTCGTCATCATGCACGCGACAGGTTCACCCGCTGGGGAGGATCGCTGCACGGCTCATCGGTTCCGGCTCGCGCAGTGCACCAGACGGTGCTCGCGGAGGTACCCGGAATGACCTCTCCATTCTACCTGGGAGGTGGCCGAAACAGCGGATTCTGAGCCCCTGCGGGCAAGTTCTCCACAAGGTTCTCCACAGGGTGGTGGATCTGCGCGCCGACGACGCCGGCCGGCCCTCCTTCCGGACGGACATAAGGGTACGAACCGGGCATCAGATCAGCCGAAGGTGTCGCGCGGCCCGCGGCCCCGCACGGACTTCGGTCCGCGCCGGAAGCTGGGTCCGGTCGGTCCCAGCACGGTCACGGTCTCGACGACGCCCTCACCGACCTCCTGCGCGAGGCGTTCGAGCAGCCGGGGCGTCAGCAGGCGCACCTGCGTGGCCCACGCGGTCGAGTCGGCGCGCACCACGAGCACCTTGTCCTCGAAGGTCTCGGGCTCGCAGTGGTCGGCGACCTGGTCGCCCACGACCTCGCGCCACCGCCCGATCACCCCGCCGACGGACACGTCCTGGACCCACCCGCGCTCGTGCAGCAGGCGTTGCACGACCGCACCGAACGTCTGCGGATCCCGACCACCGGGGCGCGCCCCTGTGGACGGCGGAGGGTCGGCCAGGACGCGCCGCGACGGCTGTCCCGGACGGATGCCCTTGGCGCGCGCGGCCGCACGGGCGCGATTGAGCGCCTCGCGCGCCACCTGCGCGGGCGGCGTGAGGTCCACGACCTCACCGACCGGTAGTCCCGCGGGACGGGCGACCTCCTCGTCGTCCTCGCGGGTCGTCCCGTCCTCGTCCGGGGAGTCACGCACGTCTGGTCACCCGGCCGTCGAGCACGTCGAGCCGCAGCCCCGAGAGCTGGCGCGGCACGTCCTCCGGCACGGCCGCCGTGATGATGACCTGGTTGGCGCCCGCGACGAGGTCCGCGAGCCGGTCGCGGCGACGCACGTCGAGCTCGGCGAACACGTCGTCGAGCAGGAGGACGGGCTCGCCGTCGGGACCCCAGTCCGGCGACCACAGGAGCGAGCCGGCCGCCTCCGGCGCCCCGTCCGTGAGGAGCCGGTACGACGCAAGACGCAGCGCGAGCGCGAACGACCACGACTCGCCGTGGCTCGCGTACCCCTTGGCCGGCAGGCCGCCGAGGGTCAGGACGAGGTCGTCCCGGTGCGGCCCCACGAGGCAGACACCACGCTCGATCTCCTTGCTGCGCAGGGCCGCCATGGCCTCGAGGAGCTGCGTCTCGAGCGCCTCGACGGTCTGCGGTCCGATCTCCTGCCCGACGCCGTCGCGCGGGTCCTCCAGAGCGGCGGCCACCGAGGAGCGGTAGGCGATGTGCGCCTCACCCTGGCCCGAGCTGACCTGCTCGTAGGCCGCCGCCGCATAGGGCTGGAGGGCCGCGACGAGCTGAAGACGCAGCGCCACGATCTGGGCCCCCGTCGCGGCGAGCTTGGCGTCCCACACGTCGAGCGTGCGCAGGTCCGGGGTCGACGAGCGCGAGGCGCGCATCGCACCCCCGGCCGACTTGAGGAGCGCGCTGCGCTGGCGCAGGACCCTGTCGTAGTCCGAGAGGACCCCCGCGAACCGCGGCACCAGGAGCACCGCGAGCTGGTCGAGGAAGCGGCGACGGCCGTCCGGGTCGCCCTTGACCAGCGCCAGGTCCTCGGGGGCGAACAGCACGGTCCGCGCGATCCCCAGGACGTCGCGAGGCTTGCCGGCCGGCGCACGGTTGATCCGTGCACGGTTGGCCTTGCCCGCGGCGATCTCGATCTCGACCGTGCTCGCCCGGTCGCCCCGGACGATCCGTGCCCGGACCACGGCCCGCGAGGCCCCCGCACGCACCAGGGCCGCGTCCGACGGCACGCGGTGGCTGCCCAGGGTCGCGACGTAGCCGATCGCCTCGACGAGGTTCGTCTTGCCCTGACCGTTCGGTCCGACGAAGGCGTTCACGCCGGGCTCGAGCTCGACGTCGACCGACGTGTACGAGCGGAAGTCCGCGAGCGAGAGGTGGGAGATGTACATCAGGTCCTACGGCGTCGGGTCGAACAGGTCGAGGGGAACGGTCGTCCCGGGGCGGAGCCTCCACAGCACGTGGACCGCCTGTGGAGAAGTGCACGGGACGACGCCTACCAGTGTGCGGCCACCCCGGTGCGACGGCCTACCGGGCGAGCGACGTCGTCGGGCAGGGAGCACGTCCGCCTCAGGAACCGCCGGCGGGCTTCACGGCGTGCCCACCGAACTGCTGCCGCAGCGCGGCGACGGCCTTCATCGCCGGCGACGCACCCTGGCGCGACGCGAAGCGTGCGAAGAGCGCGGCCGAGATCACGGGGAGGGGCACAGCGCTGTCGATCGCCTCGTCCACGGTCCAGCGGCCCTCGCCCGAGTCCTCGACCCAGTCGCTGATCTCGCCCAGCTCCGGGTCCTCCTCGAGCGCCTTGACCAGCAGGTCCAGGAGCCACGACCGGACGACCGTCCCGCGGGTCCAGGCCTTGAGCGTGCCGGGGACGTCGGTGACGATGTCCTTGGCCTCGAGGAGCTCGTAGCCCTCGGCGTAGGCCTGCATCAGGCCGTACTCGATGCCGTTGTGCACCATCTTGGCGTAGTGCCCGGCACCCACGGCCCCGGCGTGCACGAAGCCCTCCTCGCGCGGCCCCTCAGGGCGCAGCGCGTCGAAGACGGGCATCGCGGCCTCGACGAGCGCCGCATCGCCGCCCACCATGAGCCCGTAGCCGTTCTCGAGCCCCCAGATGCCGCCGGAGACGCCGACGTCCAGGTACCCGACGCCCAGGGGCGCGAGCTCCGCGGCGTGCACGGCGTCGTCGGAGAAGTGCGAGTTCCCGCCCTCGATGACGACGTCACCCGCAGACAGCAGCCCGGCGAGCTCGGTCACGACACCACGGGTGATCGGCCCGGACGGGACCATGACCCACACGAAACGCTGACCTGCGGGCAGGGCGGCGACCAGCTCTGCGAGCGACGCGACGTCCGAGACCTCCGGGTTCTGGTCGAACCCCGTGACCTCGATCCCCCCGGCGCGCAGGCGCGCACGCATGTTCGCGCCCATCTTGCCGAGTCCGACCAGACCGATGTGCGTCACCATCGTGTGCCTCCGTACCGTTGAGCTCGTTCCGTGCGCGACCGGCCGAGGTCAGCTCGCGAAGCGGATGGGGACCAGCAGGTAGCGGTAGTGCGACGAGTCCTCGCCGTCCAGCGACTCCTGACCGGTGAACTCGACCGGCTTGTTGGGGTGCGTGAAGCTCAGACGGACGAAGTCCGTCCCCAGCGCCCCCAGGCCGTCGAGCAGGAACTGCGGGTTGAAGGCGACCGAGATCTCCTCGCCCACCAGGACCGCCTCGAGCGCCTCGGACGCCTGCGCGTCGTCCCCCTGGCCGGCGTCGAGCACGACCTGACCGTCCGTGAAGGACAGGCGGATCGGGGTGTTGCGCTCCGCGACGAGCGAGACACGCTTGGCCGCGTCGATGAGCGGAGCCGTCGCCATGACCGCGTGGATCGGGGTCTCGTCGGGGAAGAGACGACGGACCGCGGGGTAGTCGCCGTCGACGAGCTGGGACGTCGTGTGGCGGCCGCCCGCCTCGAAGCCGATGAGATCGACGCCCGAACCTGCCGTGAGCCCCACGTTGACCAGGCCCGAGCCGCCCAGGGACTTCGCGACGTCGTTGAGGGTCCGGGCACGGACGAGGGCGACCGCGTTGAAGTCGGGCGAGGCCGGGGTCCAGGTGAGCTCGCGCAGAGCGAGCCGGTAGCGGTCCGTCGCGAGCAGCGTGATGCGCTCGCCGTCGATCTCCATGCGCACGCCCGTCAGCAGGGGCAGTGTGTCGTCACGACTCGCGGCGACCGTCACCTGGGCGACCGCGTGCGTCAGCTCGTCTCCCGACACCGTGCCCGAGAGCTCCGGCATCGCGGGCAGCGCGGGGTAGTCCTCCACCGGCATCGTCAGCAGCGTGAACCGGCTTGCGCCGCACGTGACGATCACCTTGTTGCCCTCGACCGCGAAGTCCACAGGCTTGGCCGGCAGCGCACGCGAGATCTCCGCGAGAAGACGGCCGGACACGAGGACCGTACCGGGCTCGACGACCTCGGCAGGGATCTCGGAGCGTGCAGAGACCTCGTAGTCGAAGCTCGACAGCCCGATCGTCCCGACGGCGTCGGCCTCGATGCGTACCCCGGCGAGGACGGGAGCCGGAGGCCGCGTCGGCAACGTACGGGCCGTCCAGGTCACTGCGTCGGCCAGGACATCACGCTCAACCCGGAACTTCATCCCACACCCTCTCGTCCATGGATCGATCTTCACATGTCAGGCACTCGACCGCGCGGTACACAGGGGTGAGTTCGCTGGTGAATGAAGACCACACGTCGCGGTTCCTCGCGTCGTCCTCCTCGCCGTCGGGGAGGACGAGACCTGTACGGGTCGTCGTGCCCGCATGAACCCTACGCGAGACAAGGCACTGCCCGGTACCTCTGGCACGCTCTGTGGATCGTGGTCGATGCTGGCTCGCTCCGGCTCGACTCCCGGCGTCGGTTGTGACGGCGGTCACAGCTGCGAGTTGAGGCAGCTCGAACGGCGCGGGACCAGATGAAGGCGTGTGGATTTTTCCTGCTTAGAGATCATTCGTCGTAGTCATCGGTGCTGTGCAAAGTGTGGAAAACGGGTCTTCGTGCAGGTCAGAGGACGATTCTGCGTGTGGACGAAGTGGGTACGGGCCTGTGGGTAAATCGCAGGCACTGTTGACGACGAGTTGTCCACAGATCACCGTCCACCGACCGGCCCTCCTCTGTCCACACGATGTGCCCCGTCGTCCACAGTTATCCACAGGTAGGTGCACAAGCTTGTGGGGGATGCCTGCCCTCGAGCGATCTGTACACAGCACAGAGTGCCCTGTACACAGGCGGCTGGGGACGCACAGCTGCTGATCTGGGGACGGTCGGCAGCGAGCGGTGGACATACCCCCAGGCCTTGTGGACAACTGTGGGGACAAGTGGATATCCACCGCTACTTGTACACATGGTCATGGACTGCCTGTGCATCCACAGGACTGTGGAGAGCCGTTCGTCCAGGGGATGAGCGCCGCCGTCGGACGTCTGTGCACAGCGGCGAGCTGCGCGACGATGTTCATCCACAGCAAAGCCGCTTAAGGTGCATAACCGACACGTGTGCCCTGGAAGCTGGGGACTGTGTCGACGGTGACACGGGGTCCCGAGACGTGCACCGGCCGGATCTCCGCGTCTCGGCGCGTCTGATCCGACGGCCTTCAGGGCAGGGTGAACAGGTTCTGTGGACGACGTCGAGCGCGGGGAACGAACGTCTGCTGTTCGAGAGCCAGGCCGGGTACGGCGCCAGAGCCAGGCCGGGTACGGCGCCAGGCACGGTCTGCTGGAGGACGAGCGGAGGCACGGCGCCAGGGCGGTGCCTCCCCGCCGTGGCCGGCCGTGCACCCGGCCCACGGTACGACGAAGGGGTGGGCGAGGAAGTGCCCCGCTGGTGGTGGGGTTGGTGGGAGCGCCCGAGGGACGAGGGCGCGGAGGGTAGAGCGGGGAACACCCTCGCCCGCCCCACCCGGGGTGACCCCATCCAGCAAGCGCGACCGCTCGCGGCACGACCAGGGCTCAGCCCCGGTGCTGCTGCTTGATCCTGCTCGTCAGCTCGGTGACCTGGTTGTACGTCGACCGGCGTTCGGCCATCTGCTCGGTGATCTTGCGGTTCGCGTGCATGACCGTCGTGTGGTCACGGCCGCCGAACTGCTGCCCGATCTTGGGCAGGGAGAGATCAGTGAGCTCTCGGCAGAGATACATGGCGATCTGCCGCGCGGTCACGAGGACACGGGATCGGGAGCTGCCGCACAGGTCCTCGATGGTCAGCCCGAAGTAGGCGGCCGTCTGCGCGATGACGCTCGCGGGAGTGATCTCGGAGGCGTCGTCATCGGTGATGAGGTCCTTGAGGACGATCTCGGCGAGGGCGAGGTCGACCTGCTGCCGGTTCAGGTTCGCGAAGGCGGTGACACGGATGAGCGCGCCCTCGAGCTCGCGGATGTTCGTCGAGATCTTCGAACCGATGTAGGACAGCACGTCCGTCGGTACGGCGAGACGCTCGCTCGCGGCCTTCTTGCGAAGGATCGCGATGCGGGTCTCGAGGTCGGGGGGCTGGACGTCGGTGATGAGGCCCCACTCGAACCGGCTGCGCAGCCGGTCCTCGAAGCCGTTGAGCTGCTTGGGGGGCAGGTCCGACGTGATGACGAGCTGCTTGTTGGCGTTGTGCAGCGCGTTGAAGGTGTGGAAGAACTCCTCCATCGTCTGTTCCTTGCCCTGCAGGAACTGGATGTCGTCGATGAGGAGGACGTCGACGTCACGGTAGCGGCGCTGGAACGCGCCCGCCTTGCCCTCGCCGATGGAGTTGATGAAGTCGTTGGTGAACTCCTCGGAGTTCACGTAGCGCACCCGGACGTTGGGGTACAGGTTGTGCGCGTAGTGACCGATCGCGTGCAGCAGGTGCGTCTTGCCCAGCCCGGACTGCCCATAGATGAAGAGCGGGTTGTAGGCCTTGGCCGGTGCTTCGGCGACGGCGACGGCGGCCGCGTGGGCGAAGCGGTTCGAGGAACCGATGACGAACGTCTCGAAGATGTACTTCGGGTTGAGGCGGGTCGGTTCGGCGTGCGGACGCTGCGGGACCGGCGCGGGGAGCATCCGCTCGCGCTCGTGCTCGGGCTCGACGTGGACCGGCATCGCTGGTTCGGGCACGCTCGCGGTGAGGGCAGCGGGAGACGGCGGTTCGGCGGCGAGCTCGGGGTCGACGGTGATCCCGAAGCGGACGTCCCGGCCGAGCGCCCCCGCCATCGCGGAGACGAGCTCGTCGCGCACCCTGGTCTCGAGGTAGGTCCGAGTCTGCTCGTGCGGAACGGCGATGAACACGGTGTCGTCGAGGATCGCGAGCGGCTTGGCCAGCTTGATGAAGGCGATCTGCCGCGGCGTCATGTCGGGGCTGGCCTCTAGGACGGCGATGGTCTGAGCCCAGACGTCAGTGATGTTCTCGTCGGGGTTGGACACCAGGTGATTCCTTCGTCGTCGGGTGCTGCATGATGATCAGGATCAGTCTGGAGTGTGCCACGCGGACCCGTTATCCACATAGTTTTCCACAACCTGTGGGGAGTAATGGCAACGCACGGCTGCATCGGCCGTCTGCGGGTCGTCTCCCGGCGGCCTGCCGGTCGTCGACAGGTCCGCAGCGTGGCCCGCGACCCGACCACGAGGCGTCTCCCGCTCGCGTGCTGCCTGACGGCACCAGGATCAGAGTAGACGTACCAGCCGCTGAGCGACATATCATGACAGGCTCGGCGTGAGATGGTCCGGGTTTGACCCGAGGGGGGTCCGCGGCGTAACGTCATACAGCCGTTCCAGGTACTTTCGCGCGCCCTCACGGGGGCGAATCCACGGACTGATCGTGGCGGGTACACGGGCGGCTGGGGTGCAGAACTGCATCCCTTCCAGCTGTAGCACTGCATCGTCGAGGACATAGACGGTGTACCTCCCCGACGTTCTTGGAGTACCTCGTGAGCAAGCGGACTTTCCAGCCGAACAACCGGCGCCGTGCGAAGACCCACGGTTTCCGGCTGCGTATGCGCACCCGCGCCGGCCGCGCCATCCTGGCAGCCCGTCGTCGCAAGGGCCGCGCCGAGCTCTCTGCCTGACAGCAGGTGCTACCCGCGGCGCACCGCTTGCGCCGTTCCGTAGATTTCGAACGGGCGGTGCGACGTGGCGTGCGCGCGGGGCGATCGACCGTGGTGGTTCATCTCTCCCAAGACCCTGGGGGCGACGAGCCACCACAGGTCGGTTTTGTCGTATCCAAGGCCGTAGGTAACGCCGTGCACCGGAACAAGGTGAAGCGGCGCCTGCGCGCCGCGTCTTCGGCGTACCTCGACGCGTTGCCGCCACGGACCCGAGTGGTCGTGAGGGCACTTCCCGCGTCCTCCGACAGCGACTTCGCGCAGCTCGACCAGGACCTCGCGTCCTGCATCAAGCGAGCGGTCGCCCAGTGGGACCGCCGATCGGCCGAAGCATGAGCGCGACCGTCCAGGCCGATCACGCAGGAATGGGCTCGCCGGGCTGGACCACGCGTTCGTGGCGGTTCGTCCAGAGGATCCCGCTGCTCGTGCTGGTCGGGCTCATCAGGGCCTATCAGAGCGTCATCTCACCGATGACCGGGCCAACCTGCAAGTACTACCCCTCGTGCTCGCAGTACGCGCTCGTCGCGATACGACGGCACGGTGTGCTGCGAGGCGTACGGCTCGCCGTCTGGCGGCTGCTGAGGTGCAACCCCTGGAGCAGAGGTGGCGTCGACGACGTCCCCGAGGCGCTGAGGAAGCACTCGCACTAGTCCTCCTGCCGGCGACGTCGGCGGGACCCAGTTTGTTGAAGGTTAGGGAGTAGTACGGATGGACTTCTTCAAGTTCCTCGAGCCGATCGAATGGGTCGTCGCGTGGATCATGTACCTGTGCCACCAGGGACTCGTGTTCCTGGGCATGGGTGACGGCCCCGGTCTCGGTTGGGTGTTCTCGATCGTCGGGCTCGTGATCATCATCCGTATCCTCCTGATCCCGCTCTTCTTCAAGCAGATCAAAGCCTCGCGCGGCATGCAGATGCTGCAGCCCGAGATGCAGGCCATCCAGAAGAAGTACAAGGGCAAGTCGGACCCGGCGTCCCGTGAGGCCATGAGCCGCGAGACGATGGAGCTCTACAAGAAGCACGGGACGAACCCGTTCGCCTCCTGCCTGCCGATCCTGCTGCAGTCGCCGATCTTCTTCGCCCTGTTCCGCGTGCTCAACGGCCTCGTGCCGATCTCTGAGGGCAAGGCCGACGCGATCGGTCCGATCGACGCGAGCGTCGCGGGCGACATCGAGAGCTCGTCGCTGTTCGGTGCCCACCTCTCGGACATCTTCCTGAAGACCGACGACATGCAGGCGAAGATCGTCATCGGCGCCCTGATCGTCGCGATGTGCGCCACGACCTTCTTCACGCAGCGTCAGCTGACAATGAAGAACATGCCGAAGTCGGCTCTCGAAGGCCCCATGGCCTCGACGCAGAAGATGATGCTCTACGTCTTCCCCTTCATCTTCGCGGTCTCCGGCGTGAACTTCCCCGTCGGTGTCCTCGTCTACTGGACCACGACGAACCTCTGGTCCATGGGCCAGCAGTTCTACACGATCAAGCGCATGCCCGCGCCGGGATCCGAGGCTGAGCGCCTGATGAAGGAGCGCAAGGCTCGCAAGGCCGCGGCCAAGGGCATCGTCGAGGAAGCAGCTCCGGTCATCGAGCAGCCCCGCGGCCAGCGTCAGCAGCCCAAGCGCAAGGACCGCCAGAAGCCAGGCACGCCTCGTGTCATCAACGGAACGACGGCTCCGTCTGCCGAGATCAACGATGCTCCGGTCAACGACGCCCCGGTCGATGGTGAGACCGACGGCCCGGCCAAGGGGACCGGTAAGGGTTCCCCGAAGCCGAAGCAGCCGAAGAAGTAGCCCCAAGTCCTGATCCGAGAGCGCCGAGGTTCCTTCGAGACCCCGGGGTTCTCATGACCCCCAAGGAGCCAGCAATGTCGTCGACCGACGCACCCGCTGCCGAAGACCAAGCCCCTGACGAGATGACGCGCCTCGAAGAGGAAGGCGAAGTCGCCGCGGACTACCTCGAGGAGTTCCTCGACATCGCCGATCTCGACGGTGACATCGACATCGACATCGATCACGGTCGCGCTGCGCTGGAGATCGTCGCCGACGAGCCCGCTTCGCTCCGGCACCTCGTGGGCAAGGACGGTGAGGTCCTTGACGCGCTCCAGGAACTCACGCGTCTCGCGGTCCAGGCACGGACGGGCGAGCGGAGCCGCCTCATGCTCGACATCGCCGGCTTCCGGGCGCAGCGCAAGGTCGAGCTCACGGAGCTCGCGACGACGGCGATCGCGACGGTTCGTGCGTCGGGGACCGAACTCTCGATGGAGCCCCTCAACGCTTTCGAACGCAAGGTCGTTCACGACGTCGTCGCAGCGGCGGGACTCACGAGCGACTCGCGGGGCACCGACCCGGAGCGCTACGTCGTGATCCGACCCTCCGAGGAGCCCTGACCGCACCTCTCTCCCTCTCGAAGCCGCCCGGTGTTTCACGTGAAACACCGGGCGGCTTCGTTCGTACGGCACGGGCAGATGTATCGAGTGCTCCACCGCAGGGCTCGTTCTCGTGGGCCGAATCCGTCCGGAGAGTCGAGCGGGAGACGGGGCCTGTCGTGGGCTCCTTCAGCGGGGGAGTGCACACCTCTCCTGTCGCGACGGGGGTGGCGGGGAGCGAATGGCAGAGCTCGGGTCAGCGCAACGGGGCTCTCTCGCGGCACCAGCCAGTTCGACTCCTGAGGTGGAGCGGCCGCGGACTCGTGAGGGGCGGAACCCGGTTCCAGAAGGTGGCCGTCACGGGAGCCGAGGAGCGGCAAGGCGGGGCATCCCCCGTGTCAGCGCATCCACCGGTGCCGCGGCGACGACACGGAGGAGCGGTTGCGACGATGCCGGGCCACCCCGGCGCTGCGTCCCGGACGATGCCAGGGCGGAGCTGGACGGTCCCGATCCTGGTGTCGCTCTGGTGGTCGGCAGTCGTGCGCCTGGCGACCCAGCTCGCGGGACGTCGAGTGCACGGCCAAGACCGTGCGTTCCGCCGTCGTGAGCGTGATCTGGTGGGGCACACGGCGCACGGCACACGGCACACGGCACAAGGCGCACGGCACATGGCACACGGCACACAACGCCGGCCCGCACCCTGGTCGTTCCGTTCGGTGCTCGGACGGCCAGGTTCTCGCGCTCTCGTGGGTGATCCGTGCGCACGGTGGGGTGCCTCACCTCAGCGCCCTTCCGCTGTCATGCCCCGCCTCATGAAGCAGCTACGCACGCCACGTGCCGGCTTGTCGTCCGGCATCGCTGGTCTTCCCTCCATGTCCGTGCGAGACGTGACACCATGGACCCCGGGCTGTTCGGCCGAGCCCTGCATTCCGTGGGGCTTGAGCACTGAAAGAGGAGTAGATGACCAACGAGATGAGCGACGCCGTCGAGGGCGATGTTTCACGTGAAACGCTCTCCGACTCTCCAGAGGTACGGGCGTATTTCGGCGACGCGTACCCTGCCGTCGCTCGATTCGCCGAGATGCTGCATGACCAGGGGGAGCTGCGCGGACTGATCGGGCCGCGTGAGGTGTCGCGCATCTGGGAGCGGCACATTCTCAACTCCGCAGCCGTGGTGCAGTTCCTCCCCGAGAAGGGCACGATTGCCGACATCGGCTCCGGGGCCGGCCTGCCGGGGATCGTCATCGCCACCATGCTGCCCGACGCGCAGGTTCTTCTGATCGAGCCCATGGAACGTCGTTGTGCCTGGCTTTCCGAGGTGGTCGACGAGCTCGAGCTGTCGAACGTCGAGGTCAAGCGTGGGCGCGCGGAGGAGTATCACGGCGCGTTCCAGTGTGATGCCGTGACCTCGCGTGCCGTTGCTGCACTGGAGAAGCTGGCTCGTATGTCGCTTCCGCTGGTAGAACGCGGCGGAGAGATGGTCGTCCTGAAGGGGCGCAACGTGATCAACGAGATCGAGCCTGCGCGCAAGGTGCTGCGCAAGTACAAGACGGAGGAGCCGGAGGTTCTTGAGGCATTCAGCGTCGAAGGCGTCGATCCGACGACGGTGCTCCGGGTCCGGCGTACCGCAGTTCAGGTCTGATGCGCTGAACGCGTTCCTGGGCTCGTTCGACGCTGCTCGATCGTCGGAGGAGCCGCGTCGGAGCGCGGGTTGAGCCTCGCGACGAGACGGCCACGCGGAGCACGTAGGGTGGCACAGGGTGGCGGACGAGTGCGTTGCCCGGCCGACCGGAAGACTCGGTGACGACACGCGTCCGGCGGTCCACGGATGAGGCTGCGGTGGGGCGCATGCTGGAGTAGGTCAAGTGAGGGAGATGGGCGTGACGGAGAGTTCCGACCAGCAGCAGGACATCCCGTTCGAGAGCCCGGAGGTGGCGTACCTGACGGATGTTTCACGTGAAACATCCGGCGGCTACCTGTCGGAGAGCTTCGACGAGAGTCGACGAGAAGCGCTCATGGCGAGTCTTCCCGAGATGGACGATGAGACTCCGCTTGCTGCCCAGCTGACGATCGATGCGCGCCGTCGGATCGACCTCCAGGGACGACGATTCCCGCGCCCGGCGTCGACACGGATCATCACGATCGCCAACCAGAAGGGCGGCGTCGGGAAGACGACGACCACGGTCAATCTGGCGGCGGGTCTCGCGCAGGCCGGTCTCAACGTGCTGGTGATCGACAACGACCCGCAGGGCAACGCATCGACTGCACTAGGGGTCGAGCATCGAGCGGGGACACCGTCCGTCTACGAGGTGCTCGTCGACGGTGCACCCTTGTCATCCGCGGTCCAGCAGTGTCCCGACCTCCCGACGCTGTGGTGCGTGCCGGCAACGATCGACCTGTCGGGTGCTGAGATCGAGCTCGTCTCGCTGGTTTCACGTGAAACACGGCTGCGGAAGGCCGTCGATGACTTCCTCGAGGAGCGGATCGCGCAGGGTCTCGAACCGATCGACTATGTCCTCGTCGATTGCCCACCGAGTCTCGGGCTCCTCACGGTCAATGCCTTCGTCGTCGGTCGCGAGGTCTTGATCCCCATTCAGTGTGAGTACTACGCACTCGAGGGGCTGAGCCAGCTCCTGAAGACCATCGAGCTCATCAAGGCTCACCTGAACCCACGACTGCACGTCTCGACGATCCTGCTCACGATGTATGACGGCCGCACCAACCTTGCGCAGCAGGTGGCCGCCGAAGTACGCGAGCATTTCCCCGAGCAGACCCTCAAGACGTCGATACCTCGTTCCGTGAGGATCTCGGAGGCTCCGAGCCATGGCCAGAGTGTGATCACCTACGATCCGAGCTCCACCGGTGCGCTGGCCTATCTCGAAGCTGCTCGTGAGGTGGCCGACAGAGGCCGACCCGAGCCCTTGCCTGTCCCATCAGTCGACGGAGCGTCTCGCAACGTCTCGCGGCAGAACTACCTCGCCGAGCGATGGGCAGTGCTGCCTAGCTACCAGGAGGATGCACGATGAGTGAGAAGCGCCGTGGGCTCGGTCGTGGTCTCGGAGCCTTGATTCCGACCAGTCCTGAGCGTGAGCGTCCGGTCGACGTGTTCTTCCGCTCCGCCCCGCGAGCCCCTGAGGTCGTTCAGAACGCTAACCCCGAGGCTGGGGGAGTGGGGTCTGACGAGTCGAGCGCCCCCGTGCTGACGATCGAGCGCACAGGAGCTGACTCTCCCGCTTCCCTTCTCGGCGTTGACGAGCAGGACGTGGCCGACCTCGCAGCGATCACCAGCGACTCGGCGACAGACGATGCTGGCGCGCCTGTCGTAGATGCCGGGGAGGATGAGCATGAGACGGCCGACGACGTCGACGTCGATGTTTCACGTGAAACAGGAGCCGAGGAGAGCCTGCACGGCGTGACCGAACGTGCGTCGGTCGATCTCGTTCCGGTTCCCGGCGCCACGTTTGCAGAGCTCCCTGTCGGTCTGATCCGCGCCAACTCACGTCAGCCACGCACTGTCTTCGACGAGGGCGAGCTCGACGAGCTGGTCGGCTCGATCAAGGAGATCGGCGTCCTTCAGCCGGTCGTCGTGCGTCGTGACCCTGAGAACCCTGGCGGCTACGAACTCATCATGGGTGAGCGGCGATGGAGGGCGACCCAGGCCGCGGGGCTCGATGTCATCCCCGCCATCATTCGCGAGACGGACGACGCCGACCTTCTGCGGGACGCGCTCCTCGAGAACCTGCACCGCAGCGCCCTGAACCCCTTGGAGGAGGCGGCGGCGTACCGTCAGCTCCTCGACGACTTCGGTTGCACGCACGAGGAACTGGGTACTCGTATCTCCCGGAGCCGCTCGCAGATCTCCAACATGCTGCGTCTTCTCCGTCTTCCTCCGCTGGTCCAGCGCCGCGTGGCCGCAGGAGTGCTCTCGGCCGGGCACGCTCGAGCACTGCTCGGGCTCACGGATGGTGCCGAGATCGAGCGCCTCGCGCAGCGGATCGTCTCGGAGGGACTGTCGGTGCGTGCCACCGAAGAGATCGTCGCACTCGGCGGCCTGGATGCGAAGCGTCCGGTCGAGCGTGCTCCGCGGCCCGGACAGCGCAGTGCTGCGATCGACGAACTGGCGTCGAGGCTCTCGGACCGTTTCGAGACACGAGTCAAGGTCGACCTGGGCAAGAACAAGGGACGGCTGACTGTCGAGTTCGCCTCGGTCGAGGACCTCAACCGGATTCTCGACCTGATGGCACCGCAGGATCCGGGTCTGCTGCGCCAGTAGGTCGAAGGGTCACCAGGCCGGCTCGGCCGGACCAGGACCACGACGTTTCACGTGAAACATCGGCCCCGATGAGCAACCG